>NZ_JAEPKU010000087.1 GCF_016652235.1 Dysgonomonas sp. Marseille-P4677 | reverse complement strand
ATAAAATGTTTTATATATGAAGTTTAAAATAGTTGAAAAAAGATTATTATCTGAAAATAGAATAGCCCTTCGTATACATGATATTTTTCTATAAAAAAGGAAAGAAAAATTAAAATCTTGAAATAGCTGTATTACTCTTAACTGAAATATATTTTGTATTTTTGGAAAACTTTTTTGGATAATGGATAATAAGAGAATTTTGGTTACAAATTTCAACATCGTAATATTCAAAATCGTTATACTTGCAAAAAATAATAAATAGGTCCTCGACCTTAAGTAAACTATCATATAATGAATATTTCGTACAACTGGCTTAAAGATTATCTCGATTTTGATTTATCGCCCGAAGAAATATCGGCAGCCCTTACTTCGCTAGGTCTAGAAACCGGTGGTGTAGATGAAGTGGAAACTATAAAAGGCGGACTGCAAGGTCTTGTTATAGGAGAAGTACTTACATGTACAGATCATCCCGACTCTGATCACCTGCACGTTACTACAGTAAATGTGGGCGAAGCAGAATCCTTGCAAATTGTATGCGGCGCACCAAACGTAGCTGCAGGACAAAAAGTAGTAGTAGCAGTTATTGGCACAAAGCTATATTCAGGCGATGACTCTTTTGTCATCAAAAGAACAAAAATCAGAGGAATAGAATCTTTTGGTATGATATGTGCCGAAGACGAAATAGGAATAGGCAAAAGCCACGATGGAATAATTGTTCTTCCTTCAGATGCTAAAGTTGGTACTCCTGCAAAAGAATATTATAATATAAAAAGCGATTATATACTCGAAGTAGACATTACACCTAATCGCATCGATGGAGCCTCCCATTATGGCGTTGCCCGTGATTTGGATGCATACTTAAAACAAAACAAACTAAAGAGTAAGCTTACAATACCTGCCATCGATAAATTCAAAATAGATGAACCAACGAGCAAAGGCATCACTGTAGAAGTAGAAAATACGGAAGCCTGTCCGCGTTATGCTGGTGTTACAATCAAAGGTGTAAAAGTTACCGACAGCCCGGATTGGCTGAAAGAAAGACTTACGCTTATCGGCCTACGCCCAATAAATAACATTGTGGATATTACCAACTTCGTATTGCATGGTTTGGGACATCCACTTCATGCTTTCGATATGGCTCATATTTCAGGGGGCAAAGTGATAGTAAAAACACTGCCGGAAGGAACAAAATTTGTTACCCTCGACGAAGTAGAACGTACACTTAGCGATCGAGACCTGATGATATGTAACGAAAAAGAAGGTATGTGTATCGGAGGTATATTTGGCGGGTTAAAATCGGGAGTTACTGAAAATACAACAGATGTATTTTTAGAATGTGCTTATTTCAACCCTAGCTGGATACGAAAAACTGCCCGTCGTCATGGATTGAGCACAGATTCATCTTTCCGTTTCGAACGTGGATGTGATCCGAACGACACAATCCATGTATTGAAATACGCAGCCTTACTGATACAGAAAATAGCAGGTGGTAAAATAATCGGTGATATTCAGGATATATATCCTAATCCTATTGCTAAACCAATAGTAGAGGTTTCGTATAAGAAAATAAACTCACTTATCGGAAAAGAAATTGATAAGGAAACTGTAAAATCTATACTCAGCAGCCTCGAGATTATAGTTATAGAAGACAGCAACGAAAGCCTAAAGTTGGAAATACCTACATATCGTGTAGATGTTTTGCGGGATGTGGATGTGATTGAAGATATTCTTCGCATTTATGGATATAATAACATAGAGCTGGGAGATAGTGTAAAATCCAATCTGTCGTACGAAACAGAAACAGATAAAAGTTATGATCTTCAAAATCTTATTTCGGAACAATTAACCGGAAGTGGTTTTAATGAAATAATGAATAATTCGCAGACGAAGGAAGCCTATTATTCAGAATCACAGACATTTCCTATTTCGAGGTGTGTAAAACTTCTTAACCCGTTGAGTACCGATCTTAACGTTATGCGACAAACATTGATTTACGGGGGATTAGAAAGCATTGCATACAACCGTAACCGTCAGAATCCTGATATCAGATTCTACGAATTTGGAAATTGCTATTTCTTCGATGCTGACAAAAAAGTAGAGGGTGAAGCCTTAAAAGAATATAGTGAAGAATTCCATCTTGGATTGTGGTTGAGCGGTAGTAGTATAGACAATAGTTGGGTTGCAGCTAACGAAAAATCTTCGGTATATCAATTGAAAGCTTATGTAGAGAACATCCTTACTCGCTTGGGAATACCATCCAGCAGATACGATTATATACAGTTTTCGAATGAAATATATAGCACCGCTGTAGAAATTCAGGCTAAGGGTAAAGGTAAGTCGTTGGGCGTACTTGGCATTGTAAATAAGAAACTACTGAAAACTCTGGATATAAGTGTTGAAGTATTTTTCGCTGAATTGAATTGGGATGTATTGATGAAAGAAATAAGAAAAAACACCATTACATTCACTGAGCTATCCAAATTTCCATATGTAAAACGAGATCTGGCTCTCTTACTTGACAAGAATATATTATTTGATCAAATAGAAAAAATAGCTTACAAAGCCGAACGTAAGCTGCTAAAAGAAGTCTCCCTATTCGATGTATACGAAGGAAAAAACCTTCCGGAAGGAAAAAAATCGTATGCTGTGAACTTTGTATTGCAGGATGATGAAAAAACGCTGAATGATAAACAGATCGATGCTATTATGCAAAAGATACAAAAATCGTTGGAAAACGAACTTGGAGCACAGTTAAGATAATTCCAAGCAATATAAAAACAGAAGCGATAAAGAATATAATCTTTATCGCTTTTTTATTATCTCTTTATTTACAACACTCAGGTAATGCGGCGTGAGCATTGGGATCTGCATCATCTTTTTCGGTACTATGCCCGGCTTTGGCAATAGCTTTACTTATCTCATTTAAAGTAGTGAAATCAGGATCAAATCCAACCTTCAATCTACCGCTTTGGATTTCCCATACGGCAGAAACAACTCCCCTAACGCCCAAAGCCGCTTTCTCTATAGATTCTTTGCAGATATCGCAATTGCCCCGCACTGTTAAAATTTCATACCTGAGGTTAGTATACACTTTCTCCATATCTCATACATTTTAAGATTTTTACAAAAAGAATACCTATTTTACAAAGCTTATATAATTATAACAAATTTCAAAAAAAAAATGTTTGATAATTTAAGGCTAAAAGTATATCTAAATAAAGACCCGTTACTCATCTTTTTATTACTTCCTAATTTTTGTATAGAATATAAGTAATAGACAGTACTTCCTTTACTTATCTCCAATATTTTTGCTACTTTTGCATTGCAAAAATAAACGATTGATTATAATATATTATGGGAAGAGCGTTTGAATACCGTAAAGCGACAAAAATGAAACGCTGGGGAAATATGGCCCGCGTATTTACAAAATTAGGAAGGCAAATCACCATTGCGGCCAAAGAAGGTGGACCAGATCCTGATACAAATCCGCGTCTGCGTGTACTATTGCAGCAGGTGAAGAAGGAAAACATGCCAAAGGACAACGTAGAACGTGCTATTAAAAAAGCGACATCGAAAGATGAAGCCGACTTTAAAGAGGTAGTATACGAAGGATACGGCCCATATGGTATAGCTATAGTTGTGGAAACTGCAACGGACAATCCTACCCGTACGGTGGCTAATGTTCGTAGCTACTTCAACAAACACAACGGATCGCTTGGAACATCGGGTAGCCTTGAATTTTTGTTCGATCATAAATGTGTATTCAAAATTGCAGCCAAAGAAGGAGTTTCTCTCGAAGATCTAGAACTCGAACTTATCGACTATGGCGTAGACGAAGTAGAGCATGATGAAGACGATATAATACTATACGGAGAGTTTAAATCATACTCGGAAATACAAAAATATCTGGAAGATAATGGTTTTGAAATTCATAGCGCCGAATTTGAACGCATTCCTAACGACCTGAAAGAGCTTACTAAAGAGCAACAGGAACAAATCCAAAAATTACTGGATAAATTTGAGGAAGATGATGACGTTCAGAATGTATTCCACAATATGAAAGAAGATTTTGACGAAGAATAAGATGTATAAATAATCTTCTTTTCCTGAGATACGAAAACTGCAAGGCAAACATCTTGCAGTTTTTTTTATTACATTTGCCTTAATGATATATTCTAACATGGCAAAAGACATCTCTCCATGAATAAATTTGCATCAATAATAGCTTTTCTTTTCATATCTTGTTTCTCATATGCTCAAGCGTATCATACAAAGGCTCTTTCACCTGAAATATATACTATACAGGTAAACAGAAGCGGGAATTGGGATCAAATTCCGGTAATGGCTTTGAACGGAAACGATTATATAAAAATCAGTTTCGACAGAATATCGGAAAATTCTTTTGACAGGCTCAGATATAAAATACATCATTGCGACGCATATTGGAAACGCAGCAATGGAGTATCAGAAATAGACTATCTGGACGGATTTAATGATAACCCTATTAACGATTATGCACCATCTATAAATACAACAGTAGAATATACACATTTCAATTTGACAATCCCCAATAGGGATGTAAGCTTAAAATTATCCGGTAATTATGTTGTAGAAGTGTACGATGAAGATGATCCGGATACAATCTTGCTAATAGCTTGCTTTTCGGTTGTAGACCCGCTGGTAACTGTAGCAGCAACAGTATCCGCCAATACGGATATCGATACGAATAAAAACCATCAACAACTCTCGTTCACGATTCTTCATCAGAATATGAATATACGTGATCCCTTTACCGAAATAATGGCTTTTGTTCAACAAAACAACAGGCTGGACAACGAAAGATTGATAATAAAACCCACATATATCAATCCCGGTAAGCTGATTTATGAACACAACAAGGATCTAATCTTCAAAGCCGGTAATGAGTATCGTCGTTTCGAGACATCAAGTTATCGTTATAGTGGTATGAATGTAAAAAGTATAGAGTATAGACGTCCCGACTATATAATGAATATAGAAACAGATCTTGTTCGTGCCGACCGTTCATACAGCTATGATCAGGACCAGAATGGAAAAGTTGTGATACGAAATGCCGACAGTCAGTATCCTGAAACGGAAGCTGATTATTTCATTACCAATTTTACCTTAGCAATGGATCATCCTATATTAGAGGACATCTATATAAATGGAATTTTTACAGATAATACTTTTAACGATAAGTATAAGCTAAAATACGATAATGAAGACAAGGCGTATCACTTATCCTTATTGCTAAAGCAAGGAATGTATAATTATTTATACCTTACCAAAGAGGGTGATAAATATTCGACAACAAAAGTAGAAGGCGATTATTATCAGACAGAAAATGAGTACTCTGTATATGTATATTATCGTCCTAACGGACAACGTTATGACAGCCTCATCGGTGTGCAAACAATACAATCAAGACCTAAATAATCTTCAGGCTTTCTTGCAAATAATAAGGACACGTTTCTCGTCAGCTAGCGTAGTAGCGAAAATGTAGGCATCGCCTCCATCTCTCAATCCGGTTTTCTTTCTTATCTCTTGTACCGATAAAGGAAAATTACGAGTTGTAATATTAGCTTGTTTAATATCTTTCAAATACATCTTTAGGTCTTTTTTATTGAGGGAACAAATAGCTTCAACAATAAATTTTCGTCCCTGAAAACCATCATATAATATGTCAGATGTATATAGATGGCTACTTGGATGTAGTTTATTTAAGGTAAACTCTTTAGCAATACTTTTATATGCCCCTGCTTTCAGTATCGAAGCATTTGGCTCGTACAAATATTTATCGACCTGCGATGTATACCCAAGAACTATACTTTCCTCCTCTTCTTTATAGAAAGTAAATTGCTCTAGCTTTTCATGATGTATATTTACACAATGGTAAGAAGTCTTTTCCTGACTCTTTTTCTTAATAAAAAGTAGCTCTTTACATTCATTACCTACACTTATAATATATACATCGGAGACTCTTTTCAAAGACTTTACGGCCAATGATATGTCTAGCATTGGAGACAGCTTAATCATTACTTGCAGAGCCTTTTCTTCCAGCAATGTTTCTATTTCAAGTATATTAGGTGTACAATCCTCGATGAGTACAGTTTTTCTACCTGTATCATCTCTTCGGGCAGGATCTATATATATAAGATCGACAGGAGACATAGAAGTGAGATAGTCGATAGCATCAGAACTAACAACCTTTATTTTTTCCTGCTCTAAAATTGTATAATTATATGCTACAAGCTCGGCTAATTCTTCCTGGTGCTCTACATAGGTAGCTTCTTCGAAACCCGATGATATAAACGAACAATCAACTCCAAATCCACCAGTTAAATCTACCATAGCCCTTCCTTTACATATCGAGCGTTTATAGCGGGCAGTTTGTTCGGACGAACATTGTTCCATTGACAAATGTTTCGGATAAATAATTCGATCATTTACATACCAAGACGGTATTTTCTCTTTAGCTATTCTACGTCCCGAAATTTGTCGAATAGCAATATGAATATCTATATCAGGAAACTGCTTTGCCTGTAAAGCGAGTGAATGAATATCATCCTGTTCATGCAGGTGAATAAAGTTTATTAGCTGATTGCTAAGATTCATTCTTTTATTTTTATAAATGGACTCAAGCTACTACCTTTCTTTGTGGAATCGGGAGCAGTGGAAGGAATTGTATCCATAGGTGGACTATATTTTAACTTGCGTCCTTTAAATAAATCATACAAGTCGTCAAAGTCTTTCTTATATACAACACCAACACCCTGTGTTTGAGTCGCATATTTTACATAATAGTATTTCTCATTAAAATGGTTATATGCTTTTATACGCCACGTTCCCGAATTATTAAGAAGATATTCAATATCGACATCGGTTATCATAGCCTCATTTTGCAAGGTCATATCGTTGCGATAGCCAAAATTTCCATTTATAAGGAGTCTATCATTCAATAACTGACTCGACAGTAGTAATTCAGCCTCAGTATTAGTCCATTCGGCATCACTATATCGTATGTTTGTACCCAACTGCCAACGATCATCTATCTTGCTCACTATCTTAGTTAGCTGATTGGAAAGAGTTGCAGAAGCTAATGCCGCAAAATCGGATGTCTGAGCCCCCGGATTACCAAAATTCGGAGACTTGAATTTTGATAATATTAATAGGAATGCAACTTGCTTGTTAATCTCGTCTTGTGTATTTATAATACTCTTTACCTGACGCTCCACTTCTGGATCGGCCGAAGGGAAAGTAATATCTAATCCTACATTAGGACGTTTTAATGGTCCTGTAAGATTCAAAACACAATTAACAGGAATAGTTGTTTGCCCCACAAACTCAGACAAGGTTTTATCCAAGTCGCTCAAACTAGCATTAACTTTATAAATAGCATTAACATCCAACGTAGCATCGAATGGGTCACCCCGGAACTGAACATTGCTACCGTCCTGTATGGTAAAACGTCTTTCCATTATACGCTGGAATGTAAAGTTATAACTCCCTCGCTGGATATTGTACGTTCCATACAGGCGTGGAGATCCTTTCATGTTCCATTGAAACTGAATGGCACCATTACCTGTACCCCGCAAAATGTCACCGCCAACGGGATCCATCACTAGTTCGATAGTTGCATCGGGCGTAGCATCGATATAAAAGTCCAGATTTATATCCATACCCGAATCACTTTTTAAGAGAATAGGTTTAGGTTTAATCTTATTTTCCGTATATATCGAATCTTTTATATTTTCCGATTTATATGTGATAAATGAATATTCATTGACTGCTTCGTCCATGAAATTCATCCGTATAATCGAATTCTCTTCAGTACGCATACTCACATGTACATCTACCGATTTCTCATCTCCACCGATAGAACCATTTCCACTACCATAGACCCTTCCGTAAAAAAGAGGGTTTTGTTGCGGAGTAGCATTGTATACCAAAAACTTATTAGCTGACAGGTTTACCATATACATAAAATCGGAGAAAAAATCATGAGCAACCTTACCACTGGCATGTGCCGTATTATTGTACTGGTCTTTAAGAACAATATCGTTAAAATAGATAAGATCCTTCTTTAAATATACCGTATCGGTAAATGTATAGCGTGTATTTAGAAACTTGATACCTAATCCACCATCCTGTACAAAAGCTTTACCCTCTACCGTTACATCAGAAAAATTACCGTATAAGTGGACTTTTCCTGTTCCCCGACCAGATATATCCTGAAATACAGATTCTGCATATTTGTTTAGGAATGAAATGTCTACGCTGTCGGCATCGAAATAAATGGACAACTTTTGGCCTATAGGATCGAGTGTGCCGTCTACTTTCGTTTGTTTGCTCTCTTTACTGACAATTAATCCATCAAGAACAACTTTATTAGTCTCATCGTCAAGCTCACTAAACAAGTTTAATTTACCCAGTTCGGTACCATTAAATTTAAAATCTTTTACTTCCAAACGTGTATTTGCATAAGGCTTTTTCTCTACACTAGACACGAAAAGGCTACCTGTTGCATAACCTCCAAATCGGAGAGCATCAATAGCTAATGTTTGAAATATGTATTCGAGATCTATATTTTTTAATTCGGCTTTGAGTATATCGCTGGAGTTCTTGGTGGTGTATTTTCCATTGATTTTAATCTCCTGGCTACCATCTTGGTTATATACGAAAAATTTATCAACAGCAACCAGTCCGTCTTGAATAGCAATATGCGATTCGTCCATTTTCCAGTCTTTATTGTTCAACAATAGCTGGCTCGGTAAGATTCCCACATCTACACGTATAGGCTCATCATCATACTTTGTGAAAAGGGTGGAAATGGAGAAGTTTCCTCTTGCCTTTTGAATTCCTGTATTTACCAGCGATATATTTGTGTTGATTAGATTATCTTTAATACGGGAATTTATTGCCACATCGTTTACAGCATTGTTTTTTGCCATAACCAGTAGATTAATATTCGCATCGATAGTGTCATGTGGATTTTTAACCACAATATAGCCCGACTTGATATTCATTCCCGCTGCTTTGATAGACGGAGTAAAAATTTCGAGATTAAACTTATCGTTGATATTGTTGTAAGATCCTATTATCTTAGCTGTACTAAGCACAGTTACCGGTAGACTAAGGATATTACTCAGACTCTCGGTATTATGCACCTGAAAGTCAAAATTCATCATATTGACTTTATCATCAGGCCGTTTCTTGTCATCAATGTTTATTAGTGCAGGTAAATAAGGATGCAGCGTTTGTTGTATACTACCGATAAGCGTACTAAATGAATATGCTCCGTTTATCTCTCCGTTTATCTGATTGGATTGTAATTTCAATTTACGATCTTGAGCTACTCCCGATACTTTCAACACCAGACTATCCATCTGATATACTTTGTCTTCTCTTATAAAATCAATCGAATCAACTCTTATATATCCTTCGGCATCATCAATATTTTTTCCGGAAAAATCAGCATCAATAGCCATCGATAAATAAGAATGTGCCATATTTTTAGCCAAATGCAAATCGCCTAACTGGAGACTTTTCACTCTTGCTTTAAAATTTAATACAGGACGATCTTTATCAGACAGGTCAAACAAGCCGTTCACATTAAGCATACCGTTCTGGTCATCTATATTCAGCTGCCCATCGATTCGAAGCCCATCATAATTGGCATTAAGGGTTATTTCCTTATAAGTATATCCTTTAAATCCAAAATCATGAATATCCCCTTTTGCCATTCCTTTAATCTTACCGGATGTAGGTTTCTCTATGTCGACAGCCAAATTGAAAGACACTTTATCTAGTTCGTTATTGTCTAACAATTTGCCTAAAGCAAAATCTGACGTATATACTTTACCTTGCACATATGAACTAACGCCATTGCGAGGATTAAAACCAAATAGAACATCCGTTTTCACGATACCAAGGTTTGTCTCTAAACTACCAAAGGCATTTAGTTGTTTGAGATAACCCGATATATCTCCGGTAAAAGAAATAGTACCTAGATTTTTTAATTGTTTAGGTAACGGCTTCTTATTGTTAGATATATTTTGGATAATGCTTTCCAGTTCGGCACTGGTAATTCTAAAATCATCGACACTACCCAAAATGTACATTTTATCAGGGTTGCGACCATCCCTTACCTCTGCATTTGCGACAAGGTGCATTTTTTCTCCATAATTTATCGAAAAATCATCCATTGTCAAGTTGTCGAGCGTTCCGGAGAAGCGACCTTGCAAATTTACCGCATCTTTGAAATGACGAAGTGAGGGTACAAACGTAGCTATATCTTTAGGGGCGATAAATGACGGCGCTATTTCGAGATCAATAACAGCATAGTCTAAAATCTTAGCGGTATCACTTGTCGGAGTCAGATCCAATTCGAATTTTTCGAAAGCGAGATGGGATGAAGGTAAATCCAGATCAAAACCTTTTACGGAAATTTTCTTTCCTTCTGTGAGAACACGAAATACAAGATCGGAAATTTCAATTCCACTTTTCTCTTTTAGGCTGATTTTCTTCACCTGTATATTCAGCGAATCCTGCTGAATAGATTTTACAGTTAATTTTGCCGCAAAGTCTGTTACATGTATATGATTAACATCAAACTGGTCTGGTTTAGCTAGTTTGTCTTTTATATCGAAATAAAACTGTCCGTTAGTAATATTAATAGCATCCAGTTTTATGTTTAATTGCGATTTAGGCTTATTATCTTTCGGTTTAAAAGCATCAATAATATATTGAATATTCAGAGGGGCATTAACGCTATCTTTAGATAAGCGTACTTCAAAATCAGACAACCATGCTGAGGTTATCTCTATATCTCCATGCATCAGAGCAAACAAATCCACTCCGGCCGAAATTCTATCGGCCATCAGAACCTTCTGATTCGACTGATCGTAAAGGTATACACTATCAAGTGCCAAAGTATTAAACGGCAGGAAGTAGAGGCGACCAATCCCCAGTTCTGTTCCTATTTGTTTTTTTAATTCTTTGACAACGACATCCTTAACGTATTCCTGAACAGGCGGCATGTTCAGTAGAGCAAACAGTAGGATAATCAGCCCAACGATTACACCTAAAAAAGTAAGGAATATTTGCTTAAACCGTTTTATAACACTCGTTCTTTTAAGGTCATAGACCTATTAGTTATTTTCGTAAGTATAACAACTATTGTTTGTTATGATTTTGAAAAATATTGTAAAATACCCTCTATCATCTATTTCATGCAAAACTACTAAAAAAAAGATATTTATGGCGCATTGCGAAAGGCTATCTTGAACAAAAAAAAATCTATTAAGATTATTTATAGAATATGTATATGCAAAGTTGATTTTTAAAAGATACTATTATTGATCAGAAACAGAGGTGTTATAAAAAACAACTTGCCTATATTTTAGCAATATAGGCAAGTCTGGTATATTTTTATTACTTATTGTATAGTTAAATCAGCCACAACAGGAAAATGATCTGAAGGGAATCTTCCATATTGCATATCATTCAGTACGCCATATCTACTGACTTTTATATTCGAATTTACTAATATAAAATCGATCCGGCTAGTCATCGCCGCATTTACTTTAAATCCGGAGTAGGTTCCTGTTGTACCATAAGGTTTTGTAGATGAAAGCTTTTTCGAATCTAATAAATAGTTATCATCAAAGATAATTTTCATCGGCTCCTCTTCAGGTTTTGCATTAAAGTCTCCTGTAACTATGACAGGCGATGCTTTTGCTATTTCCCTCACTTTTTTCAAAAGAAGTAATGATGAGTTCTTTCTTGCCAATACGCCCCTATGATCGTAGTGTAATGCAAAGAAATAAAACTCTTTGCCTGTTGTATTATCTTTAAATTTAGCCCAGGAACATATTCTCTTTATGGTTGCATCCCATCCATAGGATGGTTTCTCAGGTGTTTCCGAAAACCAGAAGTTCCCTTTGTCCATTACAGTAAGACGAGATTTTTTATATATAATGGCAGAATGCTCTCCAGCTTCAGCGCCATCATCACGTCCAACTCCTACATATGCAAAATCACCTTGTTCTACAATATCCCTTATTTGATGAATAAAGCCTTCTTGGGTTCCAATAACATCCAATCCATGAAATCGAATTAGATCATTCACCATTTCTTTTCTATTTGGCCATGCGTTCAAACTATCGGAAGGTGTATCCATCCGAAGATTGTAAGATGCGACTCTCAATGGGCTATTCTCTTTTTTTTGTGCACAGATCAAAGTAGTAGTACAAAGTAAAATAGCTAATAATATATACTTAATCTTTTTCATATTTGATTTATTTATCCCAACCGGGGTTTTGTTTTAAATTAGGATTTTTCACTATAGCTAATGCCGGAATAGGATAGTAATATTGCCGTCCATCTTCATACCATTTACGAGGATCATTTTTAGACCAAATTAAATTACCATATGTTCCGTTAGATAGTGTTTGCCTTGTAGTAGCATCAACATTAACAGGGGTACATGTCTTAGGAAGGCCTTCAGGCTTTTTACTACCCTGATAAAAAATAACATCTTCAGTACCATCTCCGTCAAGGTCCATAGCTTGCATCAACCCGGGAACATACATACCATCCCACACCATTGTCATCAATTCTCCTTTTTTCCAACGTAACAAATCCGTAAAGCGGAATCCTTCCAAAGCAAGCTCTATAGACCTTTCTCTTCTCACTTCCAATAAAACAGGATCAGAAAGCTCAGGGAAATATTTTGCTTGTAAATAAGAATCTACTTTAGTTGGCTTAGTGGTTAATCCACCTGTTATACCGGCACGTTTTCGAAGAGCACCGATTGTTTTTTCCCAATCAGAATCTGTAAGTTCTCCTAATTCGGCTTTTGCCTCAGCATAGTTCAGTAAGACTTCAGCATAACGAAATAGAGGAATAGCATTAGTATTCAAAGATCCATCATCGTAAGACGTAGGATCTAACGAAAACTTAATAGGCTGATAACCTGTATAAGAATAACCGTTAAAATTGGGAGCAGCAGGTTTACCATCTCTCTTATAACCAGGGGTACGGATAATCTGAGACAAGCGCATATCCCGGTTCTGACATTCGTCATAAAACTCCATAGTCATGTATCCATTCACATCAGTGAAAGGAGTTCCATCCAATCTCAAGAATGTATTTATAAAAGTACGGATAAAGCTAAAACGAGGCCCATAGGTACCTGAAGTCCAATACCAATTGGCATCATTCAGTATAGCAAGTTCTTTACTGCATACATTGGCCAACATTACCTCTGAAGTAACAACAGCATCACTTGTAAACAGTGTCCGATAAGACAGATTCGTTCCGTTACCGGTATACAATGCATGCCCGGATTTATTTATTACTTCTTCGGCAGACTTAACAGCTTCGCGATACAAGTCATTTGCCGTTGCGGTAAGTTTTAAATCAGGATGATATTTCCTGAAAGAGGCTTCGAACAAACAAACTCTCGATTTAAAAGCAGATGCAACCCATTTGGTAAGAGTGGAACCATCACTTTTTGTAGCTTTAATATTCTCATAAGCAAAATCAAGATCTTCAATTATTTTTTCTACAATCAAAGTTCTGGAATCGCGACTTCCGTATAATGCTTCATCGTCGATAGATAAAGGTCTATCCACCCATGGAACATCACCAAAGCGAACTAGCTTTTCATAATAGAAATAAGCTCTAAAAAAACGAGCTATCCCTAAATAATTATTTCTAACACTTTCCGAAATAGAGGTATTTGTACAATTCTCGATAAAATAATTCACTTGTCTCAAATCGCTCCAAGACCATCCACTACTTGTTTCTGCACTATATGCTCCATCGCGAAGAAAATTATCGAAGGAATTAACTGCTCCATAATCAGACATCGCATCCTTTTTATGAGCATCATCTTTACTTGGAAAGATATCGTAAAGTCCGTATGTATATGCTTTGAGTCCGGCTTCTGTGGCAAAAGCCTCATCTTTTGACACAGAAGATTTTGGTTCTTCTTCTAATGAACAAGAGAAAGTTATTAAGAATATAAATAATATATAAAATAGTTTTTTCATAATTCCTTTTTTTAGAATGTTACAGACAAACCTAAACTAAAACTTTTCATAAAGGGATAATTATAGCCATCTCCACTGGTACCACTAGTCAATTCCCTATCCGAACCGTAAATATTTGCTACATCTATGTCTCTAGTATGTTTATATAATGGAGACCAACAATATAAATTTTCGCCGGAAAAATATATCTTTATAGATTGTGCACTTACCTTCTGGGAAATCTGTTTTGGTAAAGTATAACCGATCTGAAGATTTTTGAGTCGCAAATAAGCTACATTCTGTAGATATCTAGTTTGTGAAATCCCTCTTAAAGACTGGTTATAACCTGAATAACGAGGCAAGTATGCTCCAGGATTCGACTCTGTCCAATAGTTATCCAAATGCCAAGTTGGGAGCATATTGTAAGGTCTGTTATATTGTCCCCAGAATAAGCTCTCTGCTGTAGGATACCAATGCTGGCGGCCAACACCTTCGAAGAATGTAGAAACAAAAATATTATTCCAATCGGCACTCAAGTTGAAACTGTACATATAGCGAGGCTCTGTATTTCCTATAATTTTCTTGTCACCCGGCTCTAGCACTGTATTTTTACCATAATCGACAGCTCCGCTATTATCTAAATCTTTAATCTTAACATCTCCGGGATACCATGTTCCATTAGTAGATGATTTAAATAATTTTTGAGTGGCATGTGCATCAATTTCGGCTTGTGACTGAAATAAGCCCTCTGTTACATATCCCCATATCTCTCCGTATGTCTGTCCTTCATAGTAATCGTCCAGAGTCATAGTTTCATTGTTGTATCTGTCAATTTTTGTCTTATAGTCGGATAATGTTGCCCGAACGGAGTAATTCAATGGTTTACCTGCCAAATTTAGCTTATCGTTCCAACCTAGAGCAATCTCCCACCCTCTGGTAGTCATATCCGCATAATTCCCTTTAGGAGAACTGGCTCCAAAAATCTCAGGCAAGGTTTTACCAACTGTATACATATCCTTCGTTTTACGGATATAATAATCTCCTGTAAAGCGTAATTTTCCGTTGACAGCACCCAAGTCGATACCAACATCTGTAGTCGTGGCTGTTTCCCATGTTAGGCCACTAGGTAAAACAGCGGGAGTATCAAGTATCTTATTCTTGGCTCCATCAAGAACTCTACCCGAAGTAGAAATGGAGAGTAGCTCCATAAAACTGTACGGACTAATATTTCCGTTTCCTAACGAACCATATGATGCCCTAAATTTCAGGTCGGATAATATCATTGGATTTACACCCCAGAATTTCTCTTCCGACACTCTCCATCCTCCCGAAATAGATGGGAAGAATTCCCATTGCTGTCCGGCCGGAAATTTGGAAGAACCATCATATCGCCCGTTAATTTCTAATAAATAACGGCTTTTGTAGTCATAATTCAATCTAAAGAAACCTCCGGCAACACGCCATTTATTATATGAAGCCGAAGTTGTAATTGCATCGCCTAATGCCAGATTGATATTCTCCGAATCGGGGGTAAACAACCCATTTCTTTGAACAGTTTGGCTATCGTATGTTTGCTCTTCGTAATTCCACCCGGCCATAAGCTTAAAGTTATGAGCCTTATTAAACGTATGGTCATATTGCGCATATATATTTGTAGCCAGATATTGAGTTTCCCGCTTCAATTCTTCCAAGTCATTGTATTTTTCACTCAGATAAATTACTGCGCCTTCATTCTTGCTATAAGGAACCGGCACTCTTTTACTTGATCTCTTATAGTCATTATTTGAGAAAGTTATATCTCCATTTACCTGTAGCTTCTTATCCAAAAATGACATTCTGAAAGAAGAGGTATTTTTCAATAATCGCCGATCTATATCTCGACCATTTTTCCCATAAATAAAATCGCCGATTGTATATGCTGCCGACATAGTCATTGTTCCGTCAGGATTAAATAGAGGCGAGCTAGGATGTCCTTCATCTGCAATATTTCTCCAGATTGCACCTCCCTCACCTACATTCTGAGGGTTATAATAACCCATATTAGAGTAGCTCATATTATTGTCTATTCGCAACCAGTTAAATACCTGAATCGATCCTTTGGCACGCAAATCAATAGTTTGATATTCATCCGTATTATATCTGAAAAGACCATCATACTTATTAAATCTACCGGATAGAAAATAATTCAGCTTGCCTGAATTTCCGTTTATACTTACATTATGATCTTGAGCAAAAACATTTTTCTTATACAGTTCGCCGTAATAGTCTGTATTTCCATAATAAACATATTCTCCTGTTGGTAAAATCTCAACTTCGTCTGTTATACCTTGTTCTTTGCGACGCTTAAACTCTTCCAGCCATGCTAGAGAAAAGGTCTGCGATTTATTAATATTCTTTGGTACGGCAGAATAATTATTCCAAGCAGAATAGGCTTCATAAAATCTCTCGGCAAAAACATATCCATCCGATACAACATCTGGCACATCGACTGGTTTTCGTACTGAGAAGTTACCCGAATAATTGATTGAGAAGCGTCCTTCCTGAGGCGATTTTGTGGTAATGAGTATGACACCGAAAGACCCTCTAGCGCCATAAATAGCAGCAGATGCAGCATCCTTCAACACTGAGACACTCTCTATATCATTAGGATTTAACATGGCTGGATCTCCCTCAACTCCATCTATAAGCACTAACGCACTTCCTTGTTGTCCGATTGAAGATTTACCCCTGACTTGAAAATCGGCAGTTGCACCCGGCTTTCCATCTGTCAGTCTGATGGTTAAATTCGGAATAGCCCCTTGCAACATTTGTGTAGCATTAGATACAGGCCTATTCTCAAATACTTCGCTTGTAACCTGATCCACAGCACCTGTCAAATTGGCTTTTTTCTGAACACCATACCCCACTACTACAACTTCTTCCAAATACTGAAAATCTTCTTCTAGAGTTACATTTATTACGGTTTGTCCCTTTATAGAAACGGTTTGTTTTTGATAGCCTATATAAGAGAATATTAAGACTCCATTTCTCGGAACTTGTAAAGAGTAATTTCCGTCGATATCTGTTATTGTTCCTGTAGCTTTGGCTCCCTCTAAAGTAATTGAAACTCCTATGACGGGTATCCCTGCGTGATCTTTAACATTTCCTGTGACAGTAATTTTATCATTCTGTACTTTCGGTGCGTTAATATTTAATGGAGAAGCTGAAGGTGCTTTTTTCTTCAACATTATACCTTTTCCTTCTACGGCAAAGTCTATATCGACAGGATCAAAGACTTTATGAAGTATTTCTTTCAACTCTTCTTGGTTATAGCTTACAGCAACCGTCCTGTTCGTATCTACTTCACTTTCGTTGTACACAAATAGATAACCGGTTTCTTTTTCTATTATTTTTATTAAATCGGAAACTTTCATTTTATTCGCAGCAATAGAGAGTTTTGCTTCTTGCGAATGTGTATTTGTTGCGAAAATTGAACCGATGGATAGTATAAAAAATATGCATGCGATCTTCATAGTTCTTATTAAAAGCCTATTTTCAGTTAGAAATATTGATTTTCTAGCTAAATATGAGTTGTTTTTCATATATTTAAAATCTAATAGTTATAAATAATTTGATTGTAAGGGTCAACTGTTTTGACTGTTAGTATTTTCAGGCGGAGGAATGTTGCCGCATTTCTCCGCTTTCTTTTTTATTTCTTATCTCATAGGCATAATCTGTTTAAGGTG
>NZ_JAEPKU010000086.1 GCF_016652235.1 Dysgonomonas sp. Marseille-P4677 | reverse complement strand
ATATATTGTCCGTCACGGTAAAACAATGATGAATACCCTCGACCGGGTACAAGGATGGTGTGATTCACCACTAACTAAAGAAGGAATAGATGTAGCCCGTTATTTAGGCTATGGATTGAGTGACATAAATTTTCGCTCGGCATATTGCAGTGATCTACGCAGAACACGCCAGACAACACAGATTGTTCTTGGAGCAAAAGGGCAGGATGATATCCCCGTAACAGAATTGCCAGGATTACGTGAAGCGTGCTTTGGCAGTTTCGAAGCCGACTTCAATCATACAATGTGGTACAATGCTGCTTTATATCTACACTATACTTCGAAAGAAGATATGATTAAGGCTATCATGGAAAAAGAGATTGGCTATAGAGAGGTATTAGACGCTATTAAAGTATTAGATAAAATGGGTATGGCTGAAAACTTTTCTCAGGTAGAAGCCCGTACGCAAGAAAGCTTGCTAGAGATAGCAAAAAAAGAATCGCAAGAAGACGATGCTAATATATTGGTAGTATCTCATGGAATGAGCATATTAGCCATGTTACTCAGTCTTGGAGGTGATAAACTGTTTAAAAAACCGCTTGATAATGCAGCTGTATGTAAAGTTACTTATCAAAATGGAAAATTCTCAGTAGAATCTATGGCCGATATGAGCTATGTAGAGAAAGGCAAAATAGAAGCTGAAAAAATTTAAATTGACAAATGAAATATATTATATCGATACTCCTATCTTTATTTACAGCGGCCTTATTCGCCCAATCGGATAAAGAAAAACAAGCAATTCCCGCATTTGCTTATGACAGCACAGCTAATTTCCTGGGCATTAACGCAATGGGATACACAGGTCAGGAACTTTTTCTTAAAGGTCTGGACAAATCGTCTCAGTCTTACGGATATAGTGGTTTTATTTTGAAATATAAAAAAGACAATGATCTTTTAAATGATGAAAAGAACATCTACAAACCAAATGATAATTATAATTCCCGCTACGATGATTTAGCGCATAAATATTTCCATGTACTGGAGGTTATAAAACATCCATCTCAAACCGACAGTAATGGAAATACGAATGAGTTTTATCTAAAACTACAAGAGCTATCGAGCGGAGATATTATGTATTATAAATATGACATAAACTCAGAGTATACATTTCCATTTATAACAAGAGGTTTTTTCGAGAAACAAAAACAACTACTTTCAGGCAAGGAGTTTGTTATATCGGATGATATTCTTAAAACATCGCGTAATCTGGTTACAAGAAAAGCCATTGCATTTACTACAGGAGAGATATGGAAATGTATTGATGTGGATATTGATAATACAAACAATGAATTATCGCTTGTGCTACAAAGTAAGCAAGGAGTAAAAATGGCTATCCCCTACTCACTTTTAAATGAGGAAGGTTTAAAAAAGGTTTATACTGCTACCGAGGCAGCTACTCTGACAAAAAAATACAACATTAATAACTTCCGACGTATCCTGCAAAACAAAGTCAGAGTCGGAATGACTAAAGATATGACACGTATGGCATGGGGAGAACCTACTGAAATAAAAGAGACAGGCAAGACCGAACAATGGATATATCCGGCCGGGCAACTAACATTCAGTGGAGATAAAATCATAAGCACAAAATAATATTGTAATTGTAAGGAAGAAATATATCTATATCCAAAACGGAAAACAATGAATAAAAGTAAGACAGCTCAGAAAGCGTCTATTTTCAGTATAATCGGTAATACGCTCTTAGCTTTATGCAAATGGCTGGCTGGATATTTTGGAAATTCGTACGCTCTCATTGCCGATGCTATTGAATCGACAGCTGATATATTCTCCTCTATTTTAGTCTTGCTAGGTATAAAGTACGCCAGTAAACCGGCAGATAATGATCATCCATATGGACACGGACGTATAGAGCCAATGGTTACCTTTGCTGTAGTGGGCTTTCTTATCGTTTCTGCAACAATTATAGCTACCGAAAGTATCGAAAATATACGTTCCCCACATGAAGGCCCTAAACTATTTACCCTCTTTGTGTTGGGGGCTATCATTATCTGGAAAGAAATATCCTATCAATGGGTAATAAAAAAGGCAAAACAAACCGGCAGTACTTCTCTAAAAGCTGATGCATGGCATCATCGTAGTGATGCTATTACGTCTGTAGCCGCATTTATTGGTATATCTATCGCCATATACATGGGCGAAGGATATGAAGCCGCTGATGATTGGGCGGCACTACTAGCGGCATTTATAATTCTATATAATAGTTATCGAATACTAAAACCGGCTTGGGGTGAAATGATGGATAAAGACATGTACACTGATATGGCAAACGATATATCCAATTTTGCAAAAGGAGTATCGGGCGTTATGAACACAGAGAAATGTTTTATCCGTAAATCGGGAATGACTTTTTATGTAGATTTACATATCATAGTAGATAAAAATATAACAGTAAAAGAAGGCCATGATATAGCTCATGACCTAAAGCGAAGACTCATGGAATACATGCCCGAGATAGCAAACATATTAATACATGTAGAGCCATCCAGGTAACGTTCCCTTACCCGACAATTAAGGAGGTCATACTTAAAGATCCTGCAATCACTTTATCGTTAAAGAACCTGACAGGTTCATCCCCCTCTTGCATCGCTAATGCATAAAGCAATGGTATATAGTGTTCTGGCGTTGGTATAGCAAAACGAATAGAATTATGCATAGTATTATAGTCTATCAACGAAGAATGATCCTTGTTAAGTATCTTGTTTTTAAGAAGATCATTCAATTCGAACGCCCATTCATAACCATGTTCCGCATTAAAATCATCTCCGGCCAATTGTATCATCCTTAAATTATGGATCATATTTCCACTGCCGATAATCAACACACCCTTGCGGCGAAGAAAGGCCAGTTCACGCCCTAATTCATAATGGTAACGCATACCTTTGAAATGATCGATGCTTAGCTGTATCACAGGAATATCAGCTTGAGGGTAAACATGTTTCAATACACTCCAGGTGCCATGGTCCAGCCCCCATTCATAATCTTCATTGATTACAACATCCTTTATCTGCTCACGAACCAAACCGGCCAATTCAACAGATCCTTTTGCTGCATACTGCTGAGTATATAACTCACGAGGGAAACCATAGAAATCATGAATTGTTTTTGGGGTCTCCATCGCTGTGACAAAAGTACCTCGTGTCTCCCAATGTGCCGAAATACATAATATAGCGTGTGGCCTAGGCAAGTCGTGCCCCAAGTTTGTCCACATACCAACAAATTCATTATTTTCGATAGCATTCATTGGTGTTCCATGTCCAACAAATAGTACTGGCATAGGCGCTGTTGCAGCAAATGTCATTGCTTGTTTATGAAATTCTTTTAATGTCATAATCCCTAATATATAAAAATCGGCTTTGGTAATAATATGCCAAAGCCGATCCTATTGTTTTATCTCTGCACTATATGTTATTTTACTTGAGCGGCTTTAGCAACTATTGTGATTTGCAATTCAATATTATCATTTACTATGTTTTCTTTCAAATCAGCAAATAAAGTCTTCGAACCATATTTAACATTCCATTGTGTACGATCGATAGTAAATGGAACAGTTACAGCTTTATACATATCACCCTCTTTGGTCACCTTGGCTCCGAAAGTTATATTCTTTTCTACATCTTTCAGTTTCAGATTGCCGCTTACCAGATGAGTAACACTATCAGAAGCATTAGCTGCAGCTTCTATTTTTGTTATTATAAAAGCACTTTCAGGATATTTGGCTACATCAAAAAAGTCTTCACTTTTCAAGTGACCTACCAACATCTCATTCATTTTCTTATCGGTAAGGTCTTCATTTACTATTGCATTCATATCCACGACAAAAGAGCCTGAAGCTACATCCTGACCGTTAACTGCCAATTCACCGCTTTTAATTCCGATAGTACCATGGTGAGAGCCCCCAACCTTTGAACCGATCCAATGGATAGAAGAAGCCTGAGTATCTACAACAAGTTGTTCTCCTGTACCCGCAGCAGCTTCCTGAGCATCTGTTCCTTCTACTTTATTTTTAGTTTTTGTATTACACGAAGCCACAAATAATAATGCTACGATTGCTAAAAAATATGTTTTCATTTCATTTTCTTTTTTCATTTTCGAATTCTGTTCTTTAATATAGTGCAAAGATAACCGCCTCTATTCTATTAACAAAATAGTTAATTTTATACATTATCATAAAAAAATTTATAGATTTGCATATAAACATCTATGAGTTTTATAGCCTATCTATCATTAAGGCAAACAAATAAACCATCTGAATAGTTTAACTTTTTGAAAGAAATGTTTAAATTTCATATAAAAACACTTCTAATTCAGATTCTTTATTTTAGCCATATAGTTTGAATCACTCATAGAATATATTTATAGAATTATGGTAAACTTAGAATGGTATCGCACATTTAAAGCAATCTATCAATATGGTACGCTCACAAGAGCTGCTCAGGAATTGATGATCTCTCAACCCAACATGAGCATACAATTAGCTTCTCTCGAAAGCTATATAGGGCAACCATTATTTGTACGATTGCCAAGGAAAATGATGCCAACCGAATATGGGAAACAGTTATATACCCAAATAGTAGAATCGATCGATAACTTGGAAAGAGTGGAAACTGAGTTTAAACGAACGGTATTAAACAAAGCCCCAAGCATACGTTTGGGTACTCCTGCCGAATTATTTAACAATTATCTAGCCGAACACATAGGGAAAGAAAAAGACCTGCACTTAACAGTAGAGTATGGACTAGCAGATCAACTTACAGAGAAGCTAGTAAGTAACAATCTTGATATAAGTATTATTACACGCCAGAATAAATCAGCTGATAACCTCACATATGAGCCGTTGTTTACAGAATCATTTATGATAGTATGTAATACTAATACTGAAACTAAAGAATTTAATGATCTTATAGCTTCAAAAGATTATACCGAAGCCGAAAAGTGGCTAAAACGTCAAAAATGGTTCGCATACACCAGCGATTTGGTTCTTATCCGACGGTTTTGGAGAGAAAATTTTAAAAAACGCCCTATACTGAAACTACATGCTACTATTCCTGACAACGATGCAATTCTGAAAGCAGTAGAAAACAGTGATGGGCTGGCTGTTTCATCAGACCTTATTGCTGGAAAGGCTTTAGAGAATAATCGAGTAAAGATATTATGGAGGGGCTCGGCCGTGGCTACAAACACACTCTATCTGGCATATAACAAAGATAAAATACAACCTCTGTATGTAGAGAAAGTAAGAACCTTTATCAAAACCTATATTAATACAGTTAAATAATATTTTAGTCTTTTGCTGTTGATAAATTTAATAAATTTGTGACCTTAATGTTCTAAACCAATATGAAATATATTCCAATTACTATTATACCCTTATTCTTAACGTCATGCAAGGCTGAATCCTTTATGAAAATAGGAATAACAGGGGTTATCGTACTTTTTGCTTTTATGTTTATACTTTTTGCCATCATGTTTTATATGATTGCAAAACGTAAGAAGCAAGGAGAAAAAAGCCTTGTGAAATTTAATAACGATGTATATATAGCATTGAATAAGTTGAGTACCCCGCAGCAGAAAATAAATATGCTGAATACACTTATTGAGCGAATCAACAACGATGAGAAATATAAGAAAGATACCGAATGGCGTGATAAAGTATTAGTGAAAACCTATATGCACCTGTCTATTATATATTATCAGACGGGTGATGAAATGCAAACCTTAAATACCTGTAGTAAAATAATAGAACTTGACCCCAAAGATGGTATGGCCTATTATAATAGAGGATCTATATATAGTAATATGGGACTATATGATAAAGCTTTGACCGATCTTAACCAAACGATTGAGTTATTACCCGATTATGCGAGTGCCTATAACAATAGAGGGTTGGTACATGAAAAAAT
Organism: Dysgonomonas sp. Marseille-P4677; assembly: GCF_016652235.1. Taxonomy (GTDB): domain Bacteria; phylum Bacteroidota; class Bacteroidia; order Bacteroidales; family Dysgonomonadaceae; genus Dysgonomonas. The sequence goes on along the minus strand of NZ_JAEPKU010000086.1, from coordinate 11,912 downwards.
GGAACATTATGATAAAGCTCTTGCTGATTTTGGCGAGGCTATAAAACTGGAGGGTTCACCCATCGCTTATTACAACAGAGGGAATACCTATTATGAAATAATAAACTATCAAGAAGCACTTAATGACTATCAAACAGCATTAGAAATTCTGGATACCAACAACGATAGCGATCTAAAAAAAGAACTTGAAATCAGTATAAAGGCTACCAAAGAAAGGATAAAATGATAATTGAATTATTTTATCTATACAGAATAAATAATTATTTATATACGAACAAGAACTTAATCAAAAAAAATAACAAAAGTGTAACTTTTGTCACCTTTTTGTTAAAATAAAGAGTAAAATATATCTATCACAAACTGTTAACTGAATAGGTTTGTCCTTTCCGTTTTAAAATCATAATTTTGCACTCCGTTTTTACATATTAATACAGGAAGGCAATGTAATAGTAGCCACCTGATTTATTAAAACTATCGAAATGAAACATAATATATCCGATTTTGAAATAATGGCCCCGGTAGGGTCATACGACTCTCTGACTGCTGCAATACAGGGTGGAGCAAACTCCATCTATTTTGGGATAGAAGGACTTAATATGCGTGCAAAATCATCGAATAATTTCACCATAGATGATCTAAAACAAATAGCTGTTATCTGCAAAAATAATGGACTAAAAAGCTATCTTACTGTTAATACTATTATTTACGACAATGATATCTCATTGATGCACAAAATTGTAAATGCAGCTAAAGAAGCCGAATTGTCTGCGATTATCGCATCTGATGTATCAGTTATGATGTATGCACGTAGTATTGGTGTCGAGGTTCATCTATCTACACAGCTAAATATTACTAACACAGAAGCATTGAAGTTCTACGGGCAATTTGCCGATGTAGTTGTATTAGCAAGAGAATTAAATCTTGATCAGGTAGCTGCAATATACAAAGATATTGTAGAACAAAATATAACAGGCCCTAGCGGGGAACTTATCCGCATAGAAATGTTTTCACATGGCGCATTATGTATGGCAGTCTCTGGTAAGTGTTATCTAAGCCTTCACGAAAGAGACCTTTCGGCTAATAGAGGAGCCTGCAATCAAATATGCCGTAGAAGTTATATTGTGAAAGATAAAGAGACAAATATAGAGCTTGAAATAGACAATGAATACATCATGTCACCTAAAGACCTGAAAACAATTCATTTCATGAATAAAATGATGGATGCGGGTGTTCGTGTATTCAAGATTGAAGGCCGTGCACGTGGGCCGGAATATGTTCGTACCGTTGTAGAATGTTATAAAGAAGCGATAGAAGCATATTGTAAAGGCACATTTACAGAAGAAAAAATTGAAAACTGGGATGAACGCCTCGCAACTGTGTTCAATCGCGGATTCTGGGATGGCTATTATCTAGGGCAACGACTTGGCGAATGGTCTAGCAATTACGGATCAGGCTCCACCAAACGAAAAGTATATATAGCAAAGGGAATCAAATACTTTTCAAATCTAGGAGTTGCCGAGTTTTTGATGGAAACACAATCTCTTAAGGTTGGTGATGAAATACTAATCACTGGGCCTACAACAGGAGCTGTTTTTCAGACTGTAGAAGAAATCCGCGTCGATCTAAAAGAAGTTGATGAAACTGTCAAAGGAGAGAAATTCTCAATCAAGGTTAAAGATAAAATTCGTCCGTCTGACAAGCTTTTCAAGCTAGTAAAAGTAGAACAGAAAAAGAAGTTTGTAGAAAAAGTATAATAAAGAGGGGTTGCTTTATAAGCAACCCCTCTTTTTATTAATTTTCATTACCTACCATATAGAAGATCGGAGTCTTAGCACCATCGGTAGTTATGCCATACATTTCTACTATCTGACCATCTTCCGGCTTTATTTTATTACGTTCGAAAAATACTTTGCCATATCGACATTTATCCATAAACTTGTTCCATGAATATTTCTTACCGTCAATTACATACCAGTATATACGGAGATAATTAGCATCAATGCCATCATCCTTTTTGTTATATTCCTTTGGAAAAACAGTAGATTTCATCTCTGCCATAAGACTACTCATAACCAGTATTTTAAACTTACCTTTTTCAGGTTTACCTATTCTATCCTCTGATTTATAGCCGTTCTTTTCTATATATTCCTGCAATACCTTGCTGACACTATCTCTTTGCTGTTTAGTATCAACAACACTTTTCTGCATCTTCTCAGGAAGTGTAGGAGGAGCAAAGCTAACCACATCAAATATCGGAGACGATTTACTGCCATCTCTACTAATTATCTGACACTTAAAAGGCTTTTTCGGGTCCATAGGCTTTGTTACCACTAGCTTTTTCAAACCCTCTTCATATCCATATTTCGTACCATTCACGACCAAATACACATGTGACCGATCTGGAGACTTTCCATCTATAAACATTTCTCTAAAATATTCAGGTGACTTCATACCTGTATTAAAGATACCTTGTATCTTTAATACTTTACCTTTGGCAAAAGGTACATACTCCGGCCACCTTATATCAACACTATTAGCCCTCAAATCCTTGTATTCGCCATCAGAGACTTTTACCCCGTCTACAGTATAATAAGCCGGATTATAATTATCAGGTTTCTCATTCCTCTGATGATCTTCGACGATGTCTTCCGCAATTTTTGTTTTCTGCAAAATATTCGTACTTTCGTAGTTAATCAATGAGCTTAATGGTTCATTTACATCAGGACGGGCAAAAGCAAACACTGTGAGTGTACCTAACGGGAGCAATAGGAGTAGCTTCAACCGTGCCCATTTGTTCGATTTTTCTTTTAACATCATAGTAATCCTTTTTTTAATTTTACTGTGATTAAAGCTGTTGGCTAGAGTGTAGGAGCTTGCGCCAACGGCTTTTTTCACTAATAATAGTTGATATTTTGTTGCATTAATGCCTGACTTTAAAACACTCATATCAGCCTGATATTCATGTACATCTTTTAATTCTCTTTTCAACAGCCATATAGCCGGGTTAAACCATTGAAATAACAGAATCAATTCGAAATATATTAAATCTAATGAATGGCGATACTTAGCATGAGCAACTTCGTGAGTGATAATCTCATCTGGATAGCTTTCGAAATCTGTTACAGACAAAACGATATATTTATCCCAACTAAAAGGGACTATATCTTTCGAAACAAGTACTAATATATGTTCCCCATGCTTCAACTTTCTACCCCTATTAATTAGCCTTAGCATAAGATATACCGACTTTAGCAGGATTATCAGATTTATAGCAAACCCAATCAAATAAACTGCCAATAATATAAATCCTATGTTAACCTGATCCTCCCTACTATCTATAATCAGCGGTTCAATTATTTCCTTTGATGTGAGGAAATTCTCTTGTATGCTTGCTATTTCATTCTGAGACGGTACAAACATCTGCTCTACAACCGCAAACGGCTTTTGAACAACAGTAGCTTCATCGATATGGATTCTGACAAATGGCAGCAATAGGCAAATAGTTGTACCAATAAGCAATACCCAACGGTTGAAACGAAAGAATGTTTCATTAGATAAGAATGCCCTCATACATATATAAAATAAGACAAGGCATATCCCCGATTTGAACAGATATAGCAAAAAGGTTTCCATTTAGGTCAAGATTTAGATTTAATTTGCTTAATCAAGTCTTGTAATTCATCTATCGACAATTTCTCTTCTTCAATTAACGTAGAGACAACACGGGTGTATGAGTTTCCAAAATATTTATCTATAACATTATTAAGGGTATTTTTTCGGTAATCCTCTTCTGTTATTTGTGCATAATACTGATAAGTGTTACCATAGGCTTTATAGCTAATATATCCTTTTTCTTCCAAGATACGAACGATAGTAGATAAAGTATTATAATGAGGTTTCGGTTCTTCCTGTAGGTCTAATAGTTCCTTTACAAACATTGGGCCTTTAGCCCAGAAGCAAGCCAATATCTCTTCTTCTTTTTGTGTCAATTTTTTCATGGCGATATATCTAGTTATTCTACAAAACAAATATAACTATATTTTATAGTTATACAACTATTCAAAACAGTTATATTATTATAATTAACCGTTATTAACAAAAAAACAGAATAAAAAAGACAAGAATCATTTTGATTCTTGTCTTATATTATCTAGTATAATTTCAACCTTTATCTTCTATCTCTTACTGAGAATGAAGCCTGAGAGCTAGAAGCCTTCGATTTCTTTGCTCTTGAATTAGGCTTTATCTTTTTAGGATTCTGATCTCCGGCGGCTTTTATAGAATCGTTAATGACCCACAGTCCTTTATCAAATGCTTTCAACTGTGCTTCAATACTATCTTGAGCGTATTTAAGACTTTGCGGAGTTTTAAACTTTTCTTGCAAAAACTTATTCTCCATATTGGTGGTCTTATATATATCACCTTCATAAAGTCTCAATCTGAAATAATCATCAACTGTTTTATTCATTACATTGTTCAAATCGGAGGTCATGATAGGCATTCTTGCCGCATATGGTCTTAGGTACTCGTACGGTATCCAAAATTGCGGTTCACGAGAGCCTGCATTAGTCATAGGCGCATCTTGTTCATCTTCTCCTAAATATTGTTGACGAAATAAAACCGGACAAATAGCTACAGTTTTTACTCCAAGCACTGAATTTGATTGATCAAAATACCAAGCTTCTTTTACATAATAACCTAAAGCTTCATTACTAGGAATACTATATTCATCAAAAGTAAATACATTTCCATTTTTCTGAAAAGGAATCTCCAAGCGATTAAGCACGTCTCCAAAATTTATGATCAAATTATCTACAAATAAGTCCTGACCTTGATTCCAATCGTATCCAACTATACTTCCATTGGCCATCAACTTAAATATCAATGTATAAAAGTTCATTTTATCACCAATTGGTTGTACAGGATAATACAGTGCAGCATTTGTGCCTTTTGTCAAATCAAGAAAACGATAAACTTCACGTATCCATGTCGCACCGGAAAGATCCTTATCTTGCGTTTCGTTCATCATCTCTGCACGGACTGAAAGTTTAGGAACTTTAGGCCCATTATCTTGTATCGTCTGACCTTGTTGTTGCTTTTTAGCCAATCTATCACGAAGAGATTCCGTCTGATTCTGCGCATATGATTGAAATACACATATGAAACAGAGCAACAATATTATTTGAGTTATTTTTTTCATTATCTACTTCTTTGATTTTGCAAAGCCTATTTGTGTTCTTACGCATCTAAATCCTATATAAGAACGAGGTTGATTCTGAAACTCTCCTTCTCTCATATCCCCTCTTATATTACGTCCTATATCTTTCCAAGACCCTCCTTTTACTACTTTTTTCTTTATCGCATAAGGATCTTCTTTTGCTGCATCGTATTTATATTGAGGATTCATGTCATTCATCATTTCAGTACCCGATTCTGTATATGAGGTTGAAGTCCACTCCGATACATTACCAGCCAAATCATATATTCCAAATCGGTTTGGAACATAAGATGCTACACGAGATGGTATCAAGTTACCATCTTTTGTATAGTTACCTTCTCCCGGCTTGAAGTTTGCCATAAAACAAGCTTTTTCGTCCATCGTACCATCTTTATCCCAAGGATACTTATTTTCAGAGCGGCCATTACGAGCAGCAAACTCCCATTCTCCTTCTGTCGGCAATCTAAATACTTCGATAGGTCGTCCATTCTTAGGCTGTCCCATACGGTAAAATTTGGTCCGCCATTCGGCAAAAGCCGTAGCTTGCTCCCATGTCACCCCAACCACAGGATAATCATTATAGCCGGGATGAGAAAAATACATCCTCATATATGGCTCGTTATACGCATTATTAAAGTCATTAACCCAAACCGTAGTATCGGGATAGACATTGACAATTTTAGTATGCACAAAATCGAAAAGAGATCCTAACGGCCTAACAATCGTCTCATTTACAGGACGCCCTTCTTCATTTATATATGCAGTATCTTTCGATATCATAACAACCTGATTAGGGTCTATTGTAATATCTGTATTTAAGATCCGATCTTGAGGATTTAATCTATTACGACGCTTTGCAGCTTCGGTCTGATCAAACCATTCGTAGATAAAATTTAGTTGCGCAGGATCAAGACCTCTTTGGCCTGTAATAGGATGAATATATGTTACACTATTAATTGCTCTCTCTTCCTCTTCTAATGGTCTCTTAGGAATTGCTTTTTTCCAATCAAGGTGAGGTTTTACGGGATCGCCGAATCTATCCTCGGTTATTTTAAATGTCTCGTCCCCTCCATAAGCTGGGTCAGCCAAACGTTCTCTAATTATAGAATCTCTTACCCAGTAAACAAACTGACGGTATTTCGAATTTGTAACCTCGGTTTCATCCATCCAGAAATTATCCACCGACACTCCCTTCGGATTAGCTTTTATATCCCATAAGGAATCATTTTCGGCAGGTCCCATTTCTATTGATCCTCTCGATACCAAAACCATTCCATATGGAGAAGGCTCGGCCCAAGATGAACCTTTTTCGCCAGTCACCTCACCACCTACACTGGATCCCGATGATTTTCCGCAGGATGTAAGTAATATAAGTGAAGTTATAATTGTAAAAAACAGCTGTTTCATATTTATCTTTATTCGCTTCAAGCCTCAGTTTTTCTTGTAATTGTAATTTTGTACCTATTTTGTATTATATCTTTTATAAAATTCTTATACTTTTAGTACCTTTAACTTCTCTTTTTTTCTGAAGAGGAATACTATATCGTATAAATAGTTCATGGCTACCATTACTGACCGCTGATATATCTGATGTAGTTAGATCATATGAATAGCCTGCATCTATATTTCTTATTTTTACGCCCAGCAAAAATACAAAACCTTCGTCTTTTCTCCAAGATATTCCACCATTGAACATTTTATTATACTCTACTTTGGCTGTAATATCCATCTGATAAGTAACGGCATCAGTTTTGAAAAAGGCAGAAGGCTGCAATTCTATCAACGGATTATTTAGCCTTATATTGTATCCTCCCATCAAATAATATGTACGAGCAATATAAGCCTTCCGATCATCAGTCATTTCAAAGGTCGGCTCAAACAGATGAGTTGCTGATAGTCCAACATAGTAACGGGGAGCAATCCAAGCAATACCAAAACCGGCATCAATTATTTTATCCCCTTTTACAGTAGGAAAGGATGGATCATTCTCTTTTGAAATATGGTAATCACTAGTAGGGATATGAATTCCGGCCGCATCAAAGTCAACATTCATCATTCCTCCTTGCAAACCAATATGTAGGAACTTATTATTCTTAAATTTTACTTTATAAGTATACTGCCCTAACGTATATGTATTTGAAAACAGTCCGACTTTTTCATTCGTTATGATGGCTCCTATTCCATGCTCTTTTCCCAAAAAGCTAATAGGCCTATTCAAGGAGACAATAGAAGTGACAGGTGCATTTGTAATACCGACCCACTGCCGACGATGTAACATCGAGCTTTCCATATCAGGCGTATCTCCGATAAAGGCCGGATTATAGAAATTTTTCATCCTCCAATATTGGCTTATCTGGGCATCCCATTGTCCGTAGGCTGCTTCAATACTAAAAACAATAAATAAGATAAGTAATATTATATATTTAAACTTCATTCACAAAGTCACTGAATTATAGTATGCAAAGTAACAATAATTTATTTATTATTAACGGATAAATAATTTATAAATTGTGTTGGTGAAAGGTATCCTGCTATATAACAAAATATATGGTTGCGGGACCTAATCCCATAATTTCAATTGCATGCCTTCATCTTTAGGTTTCTTTGAATCACCAAATACAGTTTTCCCTCCGTATTTATATGATGTATTTCTTTCATATTGTACCAACTCATCAAAATAGTCGTTTGGCGTATATCCTTGCTCTATTTGCTGTGAAATTTTTGAAAGATTCTTTAACGCATCAGATTTATCTTTATCCCCTAATTTTGCCTGATGAATAGCTTTATCAAATATTTCAATAGTTTGATCATACACTCGTATTGGCACGGGAAATGGATGCCCGTCTTTTCCTCCATGCGCAAACGAAAAACGTGCGGGATCAGAAAACCGGGAAGGCGTACCATGTATAACTTCACTTACTAATGTTAATGACTGAACAGTACGAGGCCCGACACCCTCAAGTAAAAGCAATGATTCTATATCCGATATGTTCTTTTCATGCGCAAGGATTAATGCTGCGCCTAATCGTTTCAAATTCACATTTTCAGCATGTACTTCGTGATGATTGGGTAGAATAATAGAAACCTCACGCATTAATCTGTCCGGTATTTCTTTTGTCAATTCTAATATTCGCCCTTTGGTAGAAGCAGCTAATTTGTCTGTCAGGTTTAGAATCAAGCCTTGATTTTCACCACAAACCGAAGTATGTGGTTCTTCAATAAAAGACGTAAGAACTGAAGACAACCAATGATAACGGCGGGCCATACGGCTCTCCCCATTCATTCCTTGCTGTACTACAGCCCATTCACCCTCGACTGTTACGATAAAAGAATGCAGGTAAAGCTGAAAACCATCCTGAATAGCGGTATTGTCTACTTTTGCGGATAATCGGCTATTACGCACCAGTTCATCCCCATCCAATCCGGTTTTATTTGCAATCTCAATCAATTCGGAGGGAGTCTGACGTGACGACTTTCCCCGTCCACCACAGACATAAACGCCCAATTCTGCAGAACGTTTATTGATTGCTTTCTTTAGAGCATTCATCACTGATGTAGTAATACCTGACGAATGCCAATCCATCCCTAACACACAGCCCAACGATTGAAACCAAAAAGGATCGCTAAGACGTTGCAATAAAGCACTTCGTCCGTATTCTATTATTATAGCTTCAACTATAGCTCCTCCAAGTAAACTCATCCGCTGAGCCAACCAGGGAGGCACAGTACCGTAATGAAGTGGTAAATCAGCATGACCTCGTTTCATGTCTCTAAAATACAAAAAAGCAGACATTATATTATGTCTGCTCTCATTATTAATTATTATTTGTTTATTATAACAAATCTAATCCCAAAAGATAGAAACCTTAAATTCATAATCAAATAATCTGGAATCATCCTCTTCCAGATCCGAAGATTGTATATAAAACCACACTCCATCCGGCTTAAAAGAGCAAGAAATTGTTTCTGTATACATCATTGTAGGACCGGCAACAAATGAGTGTAAATATGTATTTACAAAAGGAAGAACTTCCTGATTCTCATCTTTAGTTCCTGGATTTACAAATACTGAAGCAACCATAGCACCATCATCATATATAGTATTTCCGGCAGCAGAAGCTTCTGTTAATTTTGCTATCTTATAAAAATATTCATAACTATTAATATCCGGGTTCCAAACCCACTGATTAGCCCTTACAGTAACAAATTCCCTATGCACAAATGCACCTTCATAATACTCATTATGTTCCTCTGTTATGTATTCTTTCGTACAACCTGAGAATGCGAACAGACCTGTAAAAGCAATAGCCAATACAACCAAAATCTTGTAAATCTTAATATCCATACTTTTTTGTATTAATGTTTATTCTCAAAAATACAAAAAATATCTTATAAGATCATAATAATAAGAAGATTAACTTTTCTACATCAGTGATATTATTTCTTTCATTGCATCCACTTCCGATACTTCTGAAAGATTTATCCAATGAATATCCTTATCCCGTTTGAACCATGTCATTTGCTTACGTGAATAAATACGTGTACTTTGTTTTATTTTTTCTACTGCAAAATCGAGAGTCCACTCTCCGCTAAGATAGTTGAACAACTCTTTGTAGCCCACTGTATTTAGTGAGTTTAAATGGCGTTGTGGATAATAATGCTCTGCTTCCTTTAGCAAACCCTGATTCATCATAGTATCAACACGAAGGTTAATACGCTCATATAATTCCTCACGATCACGCATCAATCCTATCTTTACAATATTAAAGGGGCGGTATTTTTTAGTATTAGTTCTGAAAGAAGAATAAGGTTTACCTGTCATCAGACAAACCTCAAGAGCATGAATGACACGTTTATAATTTTTCAGGTCTACTTCATTATAGAATATAGGATCAAGGACCCTTAACTGAGATTTTATAGGTTCAAGACCTTCTCTTTCATAAAGGACATAAAGATCTTTTCTTAGTTCTTCGTCTATTGTCGGCACATCATCTATTCCATTACATAATGCATCAATATACAACATAGAACCTCCCGTTGCAATAACAATATCACGCGTTAAATGCTCTTTTGCGATTATATTTAGAGCATCCCGCTCAAACTCACTGGCACTATAATAACTCGTAACATCAAGCATGCCAACAAGAAAATGCTGCACATACAACAATTGTTCTGTCGTTGGCGCAGCAGTACCTATTTCTAATCCTTTGAAGAATTGACGAGAATCTGCCGAAATAATAGAAGAACCATAGTATTTGGCAAGATCAATACTTAGTGCTGTTTTACCTACACCTGTAGGCCCTATCAGTACTATAAGTTGCTTCATTAATATTCCTCATCGCTTGGCAATGGAGCATTATCCAACCCATCAAAGCCTTCTACATCTAATTCATCCATATCGTAACCTTCGTCTCCGTAGAAACTCTCTCCTGTATCCAAACTAGAAGTGGAAGACGATACTATATCAAAGCTAACAAATTGTTCCGGTGGACTTCCTACAGACCTAGAACAAATAGCCTCATCCAGATTTTTGCCTGTAATAATTTCACGCAACTCCATAAAGAAAGCTCGCTCGGTCATATAATCAAAAACATACATCAGCTTTTGATGCTCATCTTCCAAGAAATCATTTAATAAAGAAGCCTCCATTGTATAAGAATCCTCTTCCGAGCTTGTATCCATTTCTACAAGCGTAATTTCTCTTTCTTTTTCCCAATCGTCACTACATATAAAGAATGAGGTCATTTCCCCTTCCTTATAGTCGACAGACTTAAGAATAGCTTTGTGCAATGCAAGAAATGTCGCATCAGCATCTATCTGAATTTCACGCTTGAAGCCTTCAACTTCATCTGATAAAAGTAAAAACCGAAATATCATTTTAAATTGTAATTTTTAATCCCAATTCAAAAGTAATAATTTTTTTAGAAAGAGCATATATTGATAAGAAAAAGGCTAACTTATTTAAGTTTATAACAAAAAAAACACCAGACAAAACTGCCTAGTGTTTTTGTATTTTTTAATTATGATTTTTCTTAGAATTTATAAGAAATACCTAATGTTAATACGGCAATATCATATCCAATCTCTGCATTTACAGCAAATGCATCAGTGAAATAATAGCGTCCACCCACATATACCCCTGCAGTAAGTGCACTAGAAGAAACTGAGTAGTCCCCATAGCTACCACTAGCTGACACAATATCATAACCAATGGCTACTCCTCCATAAGTATCTAGCTTATCTACAAACTGATAGTGTAGCGCACCTCTAACTCCAATGATGAAGTCACTGTATTTAAGATCTAAATTACCTAAATAGCCAAAAGATCCATCTTTCCATTTCTGTGCAAAATATCCGGCATACACCCCAACTCCCAAGGAGCTCTTTTCATCAAAAAGGTTGTCTTTTACACAATATTCTAAAGATACAGAAACTGGAGGAACTGTGGTTTTTAAATAACTTTCAGAACGTACTGTATTACCAATTCCGACACCGGCATTTAATACTAGATCTCCTTTTTTAAAGATGTCTTGAGCAAAAGACATTGATGTTAAAATAAATAAACACAAAGTAGTAAAGAATAATCTTTTCATAATGTTGTTTTGTTTGTTAGCGTAAAAAAGTTTATCGAGCGCAAATATATACCTTCTTTCAATAAGATTATCATCATTTAACTCCATTTAACCAAATATAG
>NZ_JAEPKU010000085.1 GCF_016652235.1 Dysgonomonas sp. Marseille-P4677 | reverse complement strand
AATGGGAATAGAGCCAAATGAATCAATTTAAAATGTTGTTTACCAAATGGAATACCAATTATAGTTATACAAAAGACAATACCCCAGAACAAATGAGTGAGAGCAATCCAGAATCCACCGATAATAATCCAAATAATATTCATCACGAAACTCAAACATCCCCAAGATTGCTCGTCGGCTACAACTTTACTTCCAAAAGGCCAAAGCGCAAGTATACCTAGTTTGAACGATTGTATGCCAAAAGGAATGCCGACAACAGTTATCATCAATAGAAACCCTGCTATAAAATATTCTAAGGCAATCATAAAACCACCGAATAAAACCCAAATGATATTTCCTATTGTTTTCATTTTTCTACATATTTTGTATTCAAGACAAAAAACAAATATAATAGTAAAAATGTATATCAGATTTGTTTGAAGCTATTTTTTAGTTAACAAGTATGCTGAATCGAATATTATTCCTTATTTTGCATTAAATAAGACACCCAAATGGAAAGGAACAGGATTATAGCAACAGTCTCTATATTGATTTCTATTTTTACCTTTGTAAACTGCACCCCATACAATAGTGACAAAGTAAATACAGATCTCATACAAGGTAAGTGGCTGCTGATAGAAGCCGATAGAAGTGTTTATGATACGGTTGAAGTAGATTACACCAAGGATCTTACCTATCTGATTTTTGAAGAAGACAGATGCAGGCAATATATGTCAGACTGGAAAGATACTATGGAGTTTATATATACTATACACAACTATGAATTAACCTTATATAAGGACAGTATCCCTTTTCGGATGCTAGACATTAAAACACTCACTTCAGATTCCCTTGTACTTTCTTTTAAAGATGACAAATGGGAATATAAAAAATTAGAGCAATAGTGAAATGACTCAAAATTGCTCTATACCTATATTTATTGCTAATTCCTTAATCACTTACCCGACGCACAAATGACTCTGTTCGGATAACAACAGATATATCATCCTGAAAACGCTCTTCCTTCCAGTCTATAAACGACTCTACACCATATCTTTCTTTCCATTCTCTCGCCCACATGAAGAAGCTATTATCCGTTCCCTTTATGATCTTCCCAGAAGAATCTCTCTCAACATCGACAAAAGAGATTACATCATCTACAATAACAATAGGCAGATCTTTTTCACCCAATTCGTCCGTTCCCGGAATACGCTGTGTTAGATGACATCTCCGCTCTCCAGTTGGATCTGTATAAAAACGGTAAGTAAGTCCCTTTAGCGTATCCCCACCTAGAGTACTTTCTCTGTCTCTATACTGTCCTCCCTCGTAATAAGCAAAAGAATATATCTCCCATTTAGTTTTTGCTAAATAATCAAAATCAATTTTCACTTTAGCCGGATTCACATCGCTGTATTCGGGATTTATATCAATATTACGCTGGCATTTTGTATCAGTAATAATATATTTTACCTTATTATTATTTGTACCCCAATATGAGGCATCTGTTTTAAGAATCCCTTTTGCAGAATCGAAGACCCGTACTTTTTGCCACGTCAGAGTATCTTTACCGGGTTTAATTTCAAATTTAAATTTAAGAGTATCTTCATTAACCCAATAAATACCCTCGTCAATCAGATCATTCAGCACATTTACGCTTTTGAATCTATATGTGTTATCTTCTGACTTATAGAACTCCGTTTTAAAACCGTCATAATCAATCAGCCGCAATCCTTGATACGATACTTCAGAAGATGTACCCGGATTGGCTCTTATAGCTTTTGTATAATAATAAGTCTCCCAGATTCCGATAACTGCATCGGCAGACAATACCACCGGTGGATTGGGCGGTATTGGGGTTGGGGTAGGCTCATCGCCATTGTTAGCGCAACTGGCCAAACTTATTGCAATAATTAATAATATATATAAGGTTTGTTTCATTGTTTTGTAGAATAAGCTTTGTGCAATACCGTAAAGGGTGCAAAGATACACATTTTTGAAATAAGAGTATCAATGTATCTTTTTAATTATAAATTCATTAATATAAAATATGTTACTATCTAATAATAAGCAACCTAAAAGAGGCTCTATATTTCTTATCTTTTCAAGATCATCCGGTATTTTTTTTCATAATCGGTGACAGAGACCAACATACCCTCATCTGATATGGAAAGTACTTTAAAAGACAAAAGCTTAGGTTCTTTGCGTTTATCCATATCCTGCAAATAATCTGCATATATAATTGATATGATATCATTTTCTATTTTATACCGACCTGTAATATTGAAAAGAATCACCCCTTCCGAAGCCTCTCCTTTATGGAAAACACCAGTGTCACGAAAAATATATGTATCAGGATACTCTCCGGCTACTATTTCTTTATCTCCCTCTATTCGCTTTTGTTCTATCCAGCGCCCAACAATATCATCTCTATACAATGAAATGGACTCTTGAGACCTTAATAATTGAGAAAAGGCTAATAAGAAAAGCAGAATAAATAAATACTTTTTCATTTAAAATTGATTTTGTAGTTTGTGATTGGAGACAAAGATATAATTTTCTTATAATCTCTATAAAGATAAGGTGTATATCTTTTCAAATATACACCTAATCATACTGATTCACCTTAACCTTTTTATACCTAAGAACCAAATTACCTATTTTTTGTACCTCGCTCAGTATTTGATGCCATTCGGAAATCGCCTCTATTGTTTGACGAAGGGCGTGTAACTTTATTGTCTGCGCTGCTACGTCCTGCTGAAGAGCGTCCGTTTATACTCCCTTTCCTATCTGAACTTGTGCTTTTTCTATTGTTATATTCTTTACGATCTGAATCTTTTTTACGGTCGTTCTTATAATCTTTTCGATTGTTGTTATAGTCCTTGCGGTTATTATTCTCCAAGCGTCCGGAGCTATACTTACGATCATTCTTATTAAAATTATTATAACCCGAATGTCTGTTATCATCTGAGTACCAAGTCACTCTATTGTTACGGCTGTTGTGATAACGCTTATCATGACTATCGCGGATAACTATCTGGTTTTTATGTCCCCTGTAACGTGCATAGTCGCGGTAATGGTTACGATGATATCTCCAAGGCTCATTTACATTAAGCACTACTTTATAAAGTCCGTATAAATCGTAGTTACGGTAAGCATATGGCAAGTAACGAGCTGATATCCATCTACCCCTGTTCATATAATAGAACATACCGATATTCACATCGTAGTAACAATCTATATCCGGAAAATAATAATAGTTTACGTAATCATATCCTACAGGGCCCCATGCCGGTTGACGGCCAATATTTATATTTACACTTATATTTTGAGCTTCAGTTGTATTATAAAATGATGATACACCGATAAACAATGCTATTATTAATAAAAACTTTTTCATAACTTTAAATATTAAAGGTGAATACTAATTTTCATCTCTTTGTATCTTTGATATATTTTCAGTTGAAAGGATTAATCTTGTGTTTGCAATTTAACTTTAATTAATATCTTTGATCACAATAAAGCACAATAAAACATGCCTGAAAACAACATATTTACAGAATTAAAATCAAAACAGAACTTATATATTTTAACTATAACATTATCGTCGCAATATAAATATTAGCAAGAATGGATAACTTTAATATCTCCCAAATACCTTTTATTTGCAGAAACATATTAATCACTAAATATTAGAAAAATGGATCAAAAATTTTGTCAAAGTTGTGGTATGCCACTAAAAACAGATGAAGACTTCGGGTTAAATACTGACCAAAGTAGAAATGATGATTACTGCCACTTTTGCTTCGCAGACGGTAAGTTCACTCAGGATCTGACAATGGATCAAATGATAGAACATTGTGCGGGTTTTGTAGAAGAGTTTAATAAAGACTCTGAAGTAAAATACACAAAAGAAGAAGCCATAGTACAAATGAAAGCGTATTTTCCTAAGCTTAAACGTTGGGCTAATACATAAATTACAGAATGAAGAAAGCAACACAAAATGAATATGAGAAAGCTGTAAATAAGGCTATTGATTATATCAATAGCCATTTGTTCGAAACACCGGATATAAAACAATTGTCGTTGATTGCTAATATTTCCAAATATCATTTTCATCGTATTTTTAAATCCATTATAGGTGAGAATATAGGCGAGTACACAAACAGAATAAAGCTTGAATACATTGCAGAACATTTGCAAATGACGAGGTATAATCTGGACGAAATAGCAAGTAAAACAGGCTATGGGACAAAATATGCTTTATCAAAAGCTTTCAAAAAACATTTTGGAATATCTCCTTCCGCATTTCGTTCTCAAGAAAAAGATCCCTTCAATTTCTTTGCGAGGAATGAACGGGCAATAATTAATCTGGCACCTGATATAAGAGAAATAGAAGAAAAAAAAGTTATTTATATACGTATCATAAGTCAATATGGGGCTAATGAGCCCTATCGTACAGCATGGAAAAAACTGGGGAAGTTTGCTAAGGAGAATAATCTAATCAATCCTAAGACAGAGTTTCTCGGGCTTAGTTTCGATAATCCGACTATAACCCTGCCTAAAAACTGCCGTTTCTATGCTTGTTTTACAATCGAAGAAGAAGTAAAACCTAGTGGTCCTTTCGGCATACAGAGTATAAATGGCGGTTTGTATGCTATATTTACACTTAAGGGTTCGTACGACGGATTATTGAATATGTACTACAATATATACATGAAATGGCTACCCAAGAGTAATTACAAATTAAGGAAAGGTGGAGCTTTTGAAAAATATCTTAATAATCCGGATAAAGTAGCCGAAGATGAGATTATAACAGAAATATATCTCCCTATATCTCCAAAAATTAATGCATAAGCACTTTCATTTATCTATATCCAGAGAATAATATGAGTAGCCTGACTCTAAGAAATAACAACTTTGACAGGGACAAAAACATGTTACTTTTGTTACTTTTTAGTAAAATAAAGAATAGACAATTAATAGAACAAAGTGGACATATAGAAAACATACCATAAAGTGTCACCTTTGTCACCTTTTAGTTAAAATATGAATATAATTACCTTATCAAACGACAATCTCCAAGAAGAACATATATGCTGTTCTATCAGTAGCAAATCTACGGAAACCGGAGTAAAAGCAAAAAAAGAATGGCTTAAATGCAGAATGCAGGAAGGCCTGAAGTTTAAGAAGCTGGATACACGGGGCAAAGTTTTCATTGAGTATTTACCTGCAAAGAATGCATGGGCACCAATCGAGGCCGACGGTTATATATTTATCAATTGCTTTTGGGTCTCGGGATCTTTTAAAGGACAAGGATATGGAAGGCAATTATTAGCAGAATGCGAATCAGAGGCTAAAGACCAGGGTTATAAAGGTATAACATTAATCGTTGGGAATAAAAAAAAGCCGTTTCTATCCGATAAAGGTTTTATGCTGAAGCATGGTTATGAGGTGTGCGATACCTGTCCTCCGTTTTTTGAATTAATTGTAAAACGTTTCGATGAGAATGCTCCATTACCTCGGTTCAATGATTATGCAAGTCAAGGTATGGGAGAAGGTATAAAAGGTATCGATATATTTTTTACGGCGCAATGTCCTTTTACCGTTCCTTATACTAATTTGCTGAAACCGATAATATTGGAATCTGATTATCCGATACGATTACACCTGATAACCACAAAAGAGATGGCTCAAGGCCATATCTGCCCTATAACTACTTATAGTTTGTTTATTAATGGAAGATTTCAAACAAATGAAATAATAACCCCCGATAAACTGAGAAAACTTATTGATAAGCTTATTTAAGCAAAGGTTATGATTATATCTCTATAAATTCTTTTGCATATTTTACTATACCTTTTATTCCCGAAAGACTATTTTCAACAAGCTCTATAGCCATAAATGCATTAGCGGGAACATGGAAAGGTGCTTTTATTTGCCACTTGGAAGTAGGCTCGAAGCCAAATCGTGAATAATATTTCGCATGCCCTATAACTATGACAGACTTATAACCCAGGCTTCTTGCCCGATCAAGGCCATAATCGACCAAACGGCTACCTACTCCCTTGGATTGCATTTCGGGTAACACTGCCATCGGTGCAAGAGAAAGGCTTTCTGATTGTAAACCGTCATCATCAATACTGATTTTGGTAAATAAAATGTGGCCGACGACTGTTTTATCGACTATCGCAACTAAAGATAACTCGGGGATAAAAGCGTCACTAAGACGTAAACGATCTGTTAATCGGGCTTCAGCTTTTCGTTTGAATGCTTTTAAATTGACATCATACACCATCGGATAATCACAAGCTTGCTCTTGCCTTATTTCGATCTTTATATTATTGTAAATCATGGCATAAAAAGATTACAAGGTCTATAAAGGTAATAATTTATATTAAACCTCAGACAAGAAAAACTATTTTATTAATGCTGAAAATAGCAATTATCTACATAAAATATTAACTTTGCTACCCACATTAGAATAAAAACTTGGTACGCAAACTAAAAAAAATGAAACAATTATGAGAAAATTACTTTTTACATTATTAACAATAGGTACAGTATTTGCTTTCACAGCTTGTGGAGGTGATGATCCGGTAATAGAGCCTGATTATACATTGTATGACAAATCGGAAATAATCGGCACTCAAAATGGTAAAGTAGATATTAGTCTTTCTTTAGGAACTTATGCTCCAATCAACGATCAAAATGCCACAACTCAGTTCGTAGCTTCAACCACTAACAATGGAGAACTCAATCTTTTCATTTTCTCTCCAGAGGAAATTGGAGGTCCAATAGTTACTTCCAACTTTAAAAAATCTCCCGATGATTCACATTATACTTTTAGCTTCGCGACTTTAGATAAAGTTGAAAGAATAGAGATTCCTGCATACATTAAAAACTGGTATGCCAGTTCAAACCCGACTAAAATTATCATCAAGAACTTAACTTCTGAAGATGCTAAATATAACAAAGCTACAAATGTTATAACTTTTACTTTAAAGGGTAATCTAGAGATATATACAAAAAGTGCGGAAGGTGTTGAATCAAAAGTAGGAGACAACATTATTGTATATAAGTTTAAAGAAATGAAGAAATAATAAGATATTTTCATTTATATATCAAGAGTGTCTAATTATAATTAGGCACTCTTTTTGTTTTTAAAATAGCCCTATCCCCTCTTTATAAGTACTATATTTAAGTACAGGTAATAGATCTTTTCTCATGCGTCGGGTATCGCCATAATAAGAAGCCATACCTATTTTCACAAAATCGACAGTCAATGGACTTCGTGTTCCTATTATTGCAGAAAATAATTCAAAGACTCTAGCCGCGGTCATTATCATCCAAACAGGCATACGCCATGGCTTATGATGCCCTTTGTATATCGTGATATCATCAAGAAATTGCTGCAATGTTTGTATTCCGTCATCTCCCAAATGATAAATACCACGGATATCAGATTTTAATACAGCAGCGATAGTCGCATCAACAAAGTCAACTTTAGATATAAGATGGATATAGGTTGGTTTCTTCCATACACCAAGTAACCAATGACGAGCAAACCACTGGCCTGCATCAATCATCAATATACCTTCTCCGTAAACCATTCCTACTCGTAAAGATACTGCCTCAAAATTATATTTCTCACCATACGAAAATAAAAGTCTTTCTTCTTCCAAACGGGTCTTTGCATGCATAGATTCAGGATTTCCACTTAGGATTCCTTTTGCAGGACTATCAGGTGTACTCTCTCCTTCTACATGAGGAAAACTGATCAGAATAATACGCTTTAACCTCTGCTTAGCAGCGACTTCCAGTAGATTAGAAAAATATTGCGTATTGGTAACAGGCAAGAACTTTTCGGGATTGGCTTTAAATAATATGCCTGCAAAATGAATAACTACATCTACATTTTCAAGTGCATTACTCAATGTCGACGGATCCGCCAAATCTACTTTAAATATCGAGACATTATTTTTCGCCTTCAGATTTTCAGGTACATCTTTTTTGTGTATCAATAAATTTAGATTCACATCCATATTTACTAACCCTTGAGCTAATAAACCACCTAGATTTCCGGCAGCCCCTGTTATTGCAATCCTCTTCATTGTGTAATTTCAAATTTGTAATAAAATACTATGAACAAAGATAATTATTAAAACATAAAGCTACTGGCAGAGGCCCCATTTTCGTAAGAAACTTGAAAACAGTATATTTGCATACTAGAAAAAATAAGACTATGATTCTCAATATACAAAATGAGACTGCTTGTCTCAAGACTGTTGTACTGGGGCAACCCTACTCTTTAGGAAAGGCTCCGACATTAGACGAAACCTACGATGCGAAATCATATGAATCTGTACAGAAAGGCAATTATCCAACCGAGGAAAACATAGCATTAGAAATGTCTGCCTTCGAAAAGGTGCTTCTAAAGTATGATGTAGAAGTATTGAGGCCTCTTATATTACCCAACTGCAATCAGGTGTATGCCCGCGATGTAGCCTTTGTAATCAACGATATGATTATTACGTCGAACATTATTCCCGATAGAGCTGATGAACAAGAAGCCTATGCTCCCATATACAATAATATTGCATTCAACAAAATATATAATCTGCCCGAAAAAGCACACGTGGAAGGCGGAGATATTGTTTTATACAATGATACCATCTTTGTGGGCACATATATGGAGAATGATTACCCTGAATATAAAACAGCACGTACTAATGCTTATGCTATTTCTTTTTTGAAAGAATTATTTCCAGAAAAGGAGTTTATAGCATTGGAACTCGAAAAAAATGACACTAATCCTCGAAAAGGTATTTTACATCTCGATTGCACTTTTATGCCAGTAGGGGAAGGTAAAGCAATCATTTATAAAAATGGTTTCAGAAATGAAAAAGATTATAAATATTTAGTAGATTTCTTCGGGAAAAAGAATATTTTTGAAATCACACAAGAAGAGATGTATTATATGAACACGAATGTGTTTTCTATTTCACCCAAGGTAGTTGTTAGCGAAAAGCATTTTAAGCGTCTCAACTGCCATATGAGCGATGAGTGGGGATTAACGGTAGAGTCCATACCCTATTTCGAAGTATCAAAAATGGGAGGATTGCTTAGGTGTTCGACACTCCCTTTGGTCAGGCAATAGATAATAAAATAAGTATAGATGAAAATAATAAAACAGCTATACCTTACTTTCATTTTCATGCTCATTTTGCAAACAGTATCGGCTCAGATGATCGGTGCAGGAGTACAAATAGCTAAAAGTGAGAAGGTCCAATTTGCAGCTAATTTACATGCTCCGTATTATAAATTAACCGGAGATGTTAATTTCTTTCTCGTTGGTGGATTGGAGTATACAGGAGGCCGTACCAAACTTTCAGGGTTGAATATCAAGTCTATTTCACCAACCGTTGATTTTGCAAATATAATTTTTGGCGACAATGCAGACAAAGGGCTGTTCTGGATATCACTTGACGCAGGATATTTGCGTAATTTTTATAATCGTGATTATAATGGTATTGTAATAACCCCTAATGTAATGTGTGCCTATAGCCTTTTTTATGTAAAAACGGGATATGATATTAATATATCGAAAGGTAACAATCAATTCTTTGTACGATTGGGGCTTATTCTTACATTATAAAAAAGGCAAGAATCTTTTCATTCTTGCCTTCCTATATCTATTAAAGTTTACTATTCGGATATAATCCTTTCCACCAGCTATTATCGTCTTTCAGCCATTTGGAGAACCAAGCCATTATCGAATTATTCCATTCTACACGACGTTTGTAATTCACCACTCCGTGATTTTCATCTTTTACTTGTATAAATTCAGTTGGGCGGCCTAATATCTTCAAGGCTGTATACATCTGAATACTCTCGCCTATAGGCACATTTGTATCCACAGTCCCGTGTGTGAATAAAATAGGAGTATGCACTTTATCGGCACTGAACAACGGACTCTGTTTTATATACAAGTCCGGGTTATTCCATGGATAACTATGTGCGCTTGCGCCCGAACTATATGTATATCCCCAGTAACCTTCACCCCAATAACTACTAATGGAACTAATACCGGCATGAGATACAGCAGCCGCAAACATATCTGTCTGTGTTTGTAAATACATAGTCATAAATCCGCCATATGATGCACCTACACATCCAATCTTTTTATCATCGACAAAAGAATGTTCTTTTATAAATTGTTGGGTTCCTTCAATTATATCCTCTGCTGTACGTTTTCCCCAGGCATTAACATGTAATGCAGCAAACTTTTGTCCAAAACCGGTGGCACCACTAGGCTGAATCACATATACAATATAACCCTGTGAAGCAAATACATGCCCCGGATATGGGCCTTCGAATGTACGGGAAGTAGGCGTTGTCCCTCCATAATAATATACAATCATAGGGTATTTTTTAGATGTATCGAAATGAGGAGGAAGGTAAAAACTTCCTTTAATTTCTGTACCCACAGAATTAGTAAAATTCCAATCTTCTACTTTTCCCAGCGTTATTTGCGAAAGCCTTTCCTTAT
Source organism: Dysgonomonas sp. Marseille-P4677 (assembly GCF_016652235.1). Classification (GTDB taxonomy): domain Bacteria; phylum Bacteroidota; class Bacteroidia; order Bacteroidales; family Dysgonomonadaceae; genus Dysgonomonas. The sequence continues at coordinate 7,476 of NZ_JAEPKU010000085.1, read as the reverse complement.
AAGGATCAGCCACCAATGTTGATTTCTGACTTTTTAAATCATAGATGTAAGCTCGTGTTGAATTAGATTGACTTACACCAAAATACACAGCTTGCAATGAATTATCAGATACATTGAAAGATCTTATAACATCCTCATTCAATGGAAGCTTAGTAAATGTCTTATTAGTTGTGTTATAAGAGTATATGTTTACATAATCCTGATCTGTAGTACGGAAATAGATTTGATTATCTTTTTTATTCCAGAAAACACCTTCTATGCTAGGATTAAAATCTTTTGCTATCGGATCTATTTCCCTTGATGCCAAATCCATAATAAATGCCAGTCCATTATAGCTATTAGCTATCTGCCCCTGTGCAATATTCAGTCCAATGCCATTAAAAGCCTCTCCTGCACCTGTAATTAATATTTTTTTTCCATCCGGAGAAAAAGAAGATCCATTCGCAAATCCTTCATTAGACCATAAAGTATCGACCTGCATTGTAGCCAAGTCAAGTTTAAACATAGAATATTTTCGAAATGGGCGTTCAGTTATAGTTTCATCCGTTATAGAGAATAAGATTTGTTTACCATCACTACTAATATCATTCAACCTTGTCGAATGGGCCCCGTAAGTCAGTTGTTGACTCAGACCTGATCTGATGTCGTATTTATGGATAAACGAGCGATTTGTGTAACCGGGTTGACGATCTTCCGGAGATTGTAATAGCTTTAAATCACCTTTGGCCTCTTCTCCTTTCTCTTGTCTTGTATAAAAGAACGACCTTTCATCAGGAGAGAAATATATAAACTCATCGGGAATATTTTTAGCCAAAATTGTTTCTACTAATGTAGCAGGATCAACTGTTACTAAATCTGTACCTTCTTCTGTTTTTGATATATAAAATAACTTATTACTTAGAGGCATCCAATTCAATTGTCTTTTCTTGCCATCAATATCTATTTGTATATTATTCCCTGTTTTTATATCATAGAGTTGAGTTGTAGACAAGCCTTTTTCTCCAAATGTATTACGGTATCCTATCAATAGATACTGACCATTAGGAGAGATACTTGTACTAGTCACCCGCTTACCCAATAACATATCTGTAAAATTCACGGTTCTCTTATCTGAGTCAACCACTGAAAATATTGTCTGAGAATCATTTTTCTCATTTTCTAAAACAACTTTCACTGCTGCCGAAGCCTTGTCATCTGATGATGCCAATAATTTGATTACTACACGGCTTGATAATGGATAAGGGTTGAATGTAGCTGTTATTTCTTTCTCAGTACGTAGATTATCTTCCTTTGTTGTTTTGGAAGCAACCAATTTACCATCTACATAGAGCTCAAGCAAATTAGGCGAAGTTACTTTAAGGTTTGCTTTAGCATACCTATCTCCATTTACATAAAAAGAAAATAGTTGGAAAGTAGAACCTTCCTTTGGTTTCTCTGCATAAAAATAGCCTGCTGTATCTGATTTCAAAGGTCTTACAAAATCCGACTGCTCAGGTATTGTCAATTTCATTTTTAAAAGATCTTTCACCGAATACTTTTCGCCTTTAAGATTAAGGGAATCTATAATCAGAGGATCTTTTACCGCTACCGGAGCAAGAGTATAAATCTCGGACAAAGTTTGTTTTTTTTGAGAAGAAAGACTTATCGTAATTGATAAGAATAAGAAAACTAAAAAAAATCGTGATCTCATGTTTTATATTATTTAGTATTTTTTCAGAGCGATAAAGATATATATAATTCAAGATATCAAAATCCTTTATTTCTCAAAACTATAATTTAACATGATGTTTTTATCTGATGCATATATATTTAGATATAATATATTATCTTTGAGGCCGTAAACAACATTTAAGCTAGAGTCTTTGACTTTTATTCCTATTATAGAAGAAATCTCAACAATAATACAATATTTAAGTACTGTCATCTATATAATTTAGTTTTAATAAAAAATGAAATCCTTAGGACACTACACAACGCTAATCTTACTGGCTATTTCGATTTTTTCGTGTTCCGATGAAGAAATTATAATGCTTTATCATCCTGCAAAAGAACCTCAACCCTATTGGCTATTGGAAAGAGTTGACTATCCAGAAAGCAAATTAGGTTCACTTAGTCGTGAAGATTTTACATTATCGTATGACGATAATGATGTTTTAAAAACAATAGATATACTTAATAGCGATTTTATCTCAATAGATTATACTGACGAGAGAATCTCTTTTTCAAAATTGAGACAAAATGGTAGTACAACTGTTTACGATAGTATGTTGGTACAGCTCAATGATAAAAAACAGGCTGAATATATTCTACACTTAAGTTATACAGAAAGAGTCTCCGATGCAGGTATCTCAAAGAATAAATCAATAGATGATTCTCTGGCTCTTTTTTATAATGCTGAAGGATACATGATTCAACTCGAAAGCTATGGAACAACAGGTAGGCCTTCATCACTACGACACACTGAAAAGTATACGATAGAAAACGGGAATATCATAGAAGTACTTTCTACAAGATATGGTAATACATATAAGCACGCCTATACATATGATAACAAAGGACATGCTATACCAGCCGGATACTCCTATGAAATGCTATACAATACTATGACATTTGCAGCAAATGGATGCTGGCTAATGAATAACCTACCTTTTTTATCTAAGTATTTAGGAAAAAAGAGTAAGAATAATATTGTCGGGGCAGTTATCACTCATATCGAGGAAACAGGGAAATCATCTATTTATGGAGATCTTAAATATGATTACACATACAATGATAATAATATGGTAAGTGCGGTCAAAATATCAGGGACTGTGAATGACAAAGCAGTACCGGATAATTATATCACAACCTTTTCATACTTGGAAAAGGAAAAAGAATAAAGAAAGTCCGGTTTGATCCGGACTTTCTTATTTATACTAGTTTATATTAACATACAAGAAATCCCGACTTGATTACAAGTGATGAGAAGATTTGAGAGTATTCATTACCTAACCAAGCCGGGAGGCTAAGGGGGCAGCCTTTTATCCTGAAGAACTTTAGTCCTCTCTTAGATCATTAAGAAGTTCACCTGTTTTCTTATCAATTCTTACTTCACACATATCTCCCTCTCCTATTGAAACAGTCCAAACTCCATCGTAAAGAGTCACAAAAAATCTATTATCAGCCACTAAAGCTCCTTTTTCATATTTAGTCATTAATACAGGTTTTGCTATCTGCACAGCCATTTGTAAAGTCGAAACAGCATCATCTTTTTCTCTAAACTCTGGTAAGCTGAGCCTGTGTTGATTTATCTCCTTATTTGAGGCTATTACCAATTTACTATAATCTAAAGGGTTACCTAAAAATTGGTATAATATACATGACCCGATCATCAGCATCAGACATACGGGATATAAACCTGATTTACCCATAACATTTAATTTTAGAGGTTATACTATATAGATAGAATTAGTAATAAAAATCCATAACTTCAATCCATATTTCTATAATAAATAAAAAAGCACTGAAAGTATTATTTTCCAGTGCTTTTTTTATTTATTATGTTTGATTATTTATTCGAACCATCAATTAATTTCAATAGCAATTCAGGCTCATCAGTTGTCACATAATCAATCCCTAGTTGCAGCATAGCCTTCATATCCTCCTCTTTATTTACGGTCCAAACATTAGTCAATAGCCCCATATCCTTTGCTTTACGGACTAGCTCCCCATCTTTCTGAAAATTACTAAGGTGGTAATCAATACCTGACATCTTAGCATCCTTTAAAACTTCTAATGTTTTATCTGACTCGAGATACAATACATTCGCTGTAGGATCTAATTCTCTTATCCGTTTAGCAGCATCGAAACTAAAGGTAATATAATCGACCCATGCCTGTGCCTTCATTCGATGAACAACCTGTACTGCAGAGTCCGCCACAGCCTCTGATCTTTCCTTTCCTTTTTGAGATGTTTTGACTTCCAGTACCAATCGAGTTTTATTCTGTTTTTTTACACATGAAATATATTCTTCTAAACTTGGTAAACGATTACCATCTTTCAGTTCTATTTGAAATAGTTCATTAGCCGGAGTATTTTCCACAGTCTTACCTCCTATAATAGGATCATGTGAAAGCACCACAACATTATCTGAAGACAGCCACACATCAAATTCGGATGCTTCACAACCGATTTCAATCGCTTTCTCTAACGATTTTAATGAGTTCTGACTTGCGTCATGATTCTTCCATGCGCCACGATGGGCAATTACTTTATTACGGATAAAGTCATCTTTTACCAGTTCAAATGTCTTATTACCCACATTTGTCGCAATTGTAAGTTCATAACGATATGGTGATGCATCAGTAAGCTTTTTATCCTTTTTTAGCTGTATCTGCCCTTGCTTATTTATCATAAAAAGGCCGGAGGTATCTTTTGCCAATACAAACTTCTCTCCATGAAGTGCCGGAATATGTCCGACCACAGCTCCTTTTTTATCCTTCGGAATAAGATAACTATTTAAAGCCAATAATTCCTTGCTTGACTGGGCTTCCATTGTTGCAAAATTTAATAACAAGAAAGATAACAAAAGTATATTCTTCATTTTTTACTTTGATTTTTTTAGGTTGCAGACCTATTTATTATTTGGGTATAAATATCACTTCCAGGTAATAGACTTAACAAAAATAATATTTTCACGGCTTAATATCAAACATTAAACAGAAGGTATAGTTAATCTTTCTAATTTGATAAAATCTTTTGTACTTTTGTCTTATCATAATTAGAATATATACAGCATGCACAAATCGGGATTTGTAAATATAGTAGGTAATCCAAATGTGGGGAAGTCAACATTGATGAATCTATTAGTAGGTCAAAAGGTATCTATTATAACATCAAAGGCGCAGACTACTCGTCATCGTATTTTGGGTATTGTAAATACTGAAGAATACCAGATTGTATATTCCGATACTCCGGGAGTCCTTCGTCCGAACTATAAATTACAAGAATCGATGCTAAACTTTTCTGTATCGGCCTTAAGTGATGCTGATGTGTTGCTGTACATGACCGACGTAATTGAGAAGACAGATAAAAATGAAGATTTCCTATATAAAGTACAAAATGTAGAAGCACCTGTACTACTGTTGATCAACAAAATAGATCAGACCAATCAGGCCGAACTGGAAACTTTGGTAAGACAATGGAGAGAGTTACTACCGAAGGCTGAGATATATCCGATTTCGGCACTTAACAAATTTAATATTGATACAATAAAACGAAGAATAATCGATTTAATACCCGAATCTCCTCCTTATTTCGAGAAAGATGCATTAACAGATCGACCAGCCCGTTTCTTTGTAACTGAAATAATCCGGGAGAAAATACTTCTTTATTATCAAAAAGAAATTCCGTATTCGGTGGAGGTTGTAGTTGAAGAATTTAAAGAAGAAAAAGATATAATAAATATACGGGCATTGATCGTCGCCGAACGTGATACTCAAAAAGGGATTATAATCGGACATCAGGGTGCTGCTCTGAAAAAGGTAGGAACCATGGCTCGAAAAGATATTGAACGATTTTTCGAAAAAAAGATATTCCTACAAATATTCGTCAAGGTTGAAAAAGATTGGCGAAGCAGGGATAACCTACTCCGCCAATTCGGATATCGTTTAGATTAAAAGAATTTTCTACTCAATTATTATATTATTTGATTTCATCTAGAATCAATCTATAAGCTTTAAGTACTTTTTCGGCACTTTTCCTACTCAACTCATATATTTGAGATCCATAAATTGTCTTAAATTGAATATTTTCGATGAGATTATCATTGGTCAATGCAGACAAGTCTCCCTCATACACTACATGCATTGTAGAACTGCTATATGTCTTATCCAATGATGAATAAACATTCACATTCGCCGTAAAATCATGTGTCGCTCTTAAAATAGTTATTGAACCATCACTCATCTTAAACAATAATTCAGAATCTTTATCTACATGATTTACTCCATCGTACCATCTAAAATGAATAAATACTTTTTCATCTTCAGATCTAAGCATAAAGGATATTGAGCGAAGATTTTCAGGTGTATAAACCGACTTAGCTCCAAACTCTGTCCATGATGTGTAAGTTAAAATTTTCCCTGTTATCGGATTAACTTCACTCTTTTCTATTCTCTGAGCGAGCATAGTTAAAGGCAATATAAAAACAGATAACAATAGAATTAAATTTCGCATCAGCAAAATTGCTTAAGGTGTTAATAAGTTTATTCTTCTATTATAAAACCTACGGATTTCAAATCATCCCAGAAACGTGGATACGATTTTGTCACAACTTTAGGTTCTGCAATATTGATATGATCAAGCTTAATAGCAGCAGGTGCAAATGCCATAGCCATACGATGGTCTTCATATGTTTTTATAACAGGATCGGGATCTGGCTCACATTTCTCACCATTCCATTCCAAAATACTATTTTCACTATCGTAAAGTAAATACCCTAATTTCTTAAGTTCATTCTTCAAAGCCTCTATCCTATCTGTTTCTTTTATTTTCAAAGTCTGAAGTCCTGTAAACATAAAAGGTATTCCCATCATACAACAGGTAACAGCAAAAGTTTGGGCTAAATCAGGTTCGTTTACAAAATTATGAAATAGCTTTTTAGTCTTTTTTCCGGTTTTTGTAAGAACAACACCATTTTCTGTATATTCAGTGGCTACACCCAAATCTAAGAATAATTCTGCGACCTTTGAATCACCCTGCATACTGTCACGAAACAGCCCTTTCAACTCAATATGAGAATCATCGTATAACGCTGCTATTTCGTACCAATATGAAGCTGCCGACCAGTCCGATTCAACCGTATAATGTGTTGCTTTATATTCTTCCGGATGTATTTTTATAGTTCTTCCATCCCAATGAGTTCTCACTCCATATTGAGCCATCATACCCAAAGTAAGCTTTATATAAGGGATTGAAATAATATCACCTTCAAGATGAATTGTTAATCCTTTGCTCATCGTTGGTGCAATCATCAATAGAGCCGATATAAATTGGGAACTAACATCGCCTGACAAAAATATTTCTCCTCCATTAAGAGAAGTCCCTTTTATCTTTAACGGAGGAAAGCCTACTTTTCCTAAATATTGAATACGTGCTCCTAAGGAGATTAATGCATCTACCAACAAATGTATTGGACGCTCCTTCATCCGTTCTGTTCCCGTTATCACCCATTCGCCAGGTGTAATGGCAAGAAAAGCCGTAAGAAAGCGCATAGATGTACCCGCAGCTTTCACATCAATAAGACTATTCCCCGACTTGAAAGCCTCTACCATAACATTAGTATCATCGCAATCAGACAGATTTGCTATATTAAAAGGGCTTAAACTCAGAGCATTTAAGATTAAAGCTCTATTACTTATACTTTTTGAGGCAGGGAGGTTTATTATATTGTTTATAGCTCCCGAGGCTTTTATTTTATACTGCATAGTATGATTA
>NZ_JAEPKU010000084.1 GCF_016652235.1 Dysgonomonas sp. Marseille-P4677 | reverse complement strand
ATGTTATATAACATGTATCGTGAGTTTGCAGATTGATAATTATTGCAGACTTTTAATCTAAATTTTAATAATTAGTTAATTTTATTAATAATACCCTAAAGGAAAACAAGTTAATTTGCCCAATTAATTTTAGCTATTTTTAAATGTAAATTTATTTATAAAAAACACTAGATTAATATCACAAAAATTTGCACTATTATTAAAATAATAGTTGTCGTGCTAGCATTTGTAATTTAGTATTTAAGATCGAAAACACTAATTTTCATCATAAGCATCTGTAAAGAATGATCTAATATTTGTTTAAACCATTAAATCTATTAATGTACATGGGACTAATGAAGAATAAGGCGCAGTTGTCTGCAATGATGTTTATCCAGTATTTTATTTGGGGGTCGTGGTATGTTACAATGGGGACATATTTAGGACAAACTCTTAATTTTACCGGAGCACAAATAGGCTTGGCATATGGAACTGCTGCCATAGCATCTATGATTTCCCCCTTTATTGTGGGTATGATTGCCGACCGTTTCTTTTCAGCAAACCGAGTTATGGCTTTTTTAAATCTAATAGGAGCTGTATTGCTATTTTGCATTTCACAAATTCACGAATTCTCATTGTTCTTTCCTGTCTTATTCATTTACACAATTTGCTATATGCCAACGACAGCATTGTGTAATTCTATTTCATTTGCCAATCTAAATGATCCTGGAAAAGAATTCTCCCGAATCAGACTACTAGGCTCTATAGGTTGGATTGGTGCTGGAGTTTTAGTTAGCTTCTTGAAGATAGAGCATCTCCCCGACCCTTTTATTATAGCCGGAGCAGCATCAGTATTAGGTACTATCTGGTCTCTTTTTCTACCCTATAAAGCCCCGGAAAAGACTGTCGGAAAAGTTTCAATAGGTAAGGTTTTAGGTTTTGATGCTTTCAAATTGATGAAAAACCGATCATTTTCTCTTTTACTTATTTTTTCAGCACTAGCTTGTATCCCTCTAGGCTTTTATGACTCATTTACAAATCTTTTCTTGAATAATGTAGGTGTTAAGCATGCCGCAGCAGCAATGAGTTCTGGGCAGGTTGCCGAAATTATTTTTCTATTTACATTTCCTTTCTTTTTTGCAAAATTGCGTTATAAAGGTAGTATCTCTGTCGCTATTTTTGCATGGATGCTTCTTTATGGGTTGTTTGCATTAGGAGCATATACCGAATCATCAACATTCATCTATATGGCACTACCAATCCACGGTTTTTGCTTCACTTTCTTCTTTGTTACTGGGCAGTTGTATGTTGATGATAAATCTTCAAGTAATTTACGGAATTCGGCTCAGGGGCTGATTGCTTTTGCAACATATGGAGTGGGTAAATATATGGGTACCCTTATTGCAGGTAATGTTGTTAGTACAAATACAATAGGAGAAAACTCTTACAATTGGCTAAACATATGGCTTGTGCCATTCATTATTATAACTGTCATTTTTATTTGTTTTATATTAAGCTTCAAAGAAGAAAATTCAACAAAAGAGAGTATAGAAATTTAAGTCAAGTCCGATTATAAAAACAAATGATTTGAATTGATTATAATATAAAAGGCTTCATCTATAGATTGAAGCCTTTTATATACTATTATTCAATATCTTATATTATCATTGTGCAACACGATTCATTGTTATTGAATGTTTATTAATAGATTATCTTTTATTATACTATAAGGAATAAGTAATTCTTGAGGACCATCAGCATAAGCTGCAATTTCGTAAACATTGTAATATAAAAGTAGCCCATCTTTTGTAATGAATATGTTTTGAGGAAGTATAAAAATATCATCAGGAAACATAAATTTAGTCGAATTGATTGACTGGTTTGCAGATAAATTATATTTCTCCCTAAATTTCATTTCTGCTAATTTAGAAAACCTATCTATATCTTTTATAATATTATTGATTGTTAATGATTTGCCATCTTTAGGGCTAAAAAATAATGATGTTGTGTTAGGGTTTCCATGCGCACCACCGGTCATAGAATACGAGGTCAGTCTAATATTCACAATATCGCTATTGTAATATTCAATTACTCCATTTATATCGGCTTCCCACATTAAATTATAATCAGAATTATCAGATACAAAAGCTTCATAATTTTTGATAAACCCATCAAATAAGTCATCATAAGTTGTAGCCACATCATCATTTTGTCCGATAATAAGTTTTACTGTCTTAAAAATTGAGTCGTTTATGCTTTTTGCTATCTCATTATCTCCGCTGGCAACAGGGATAATAGCTGTAAGTTTAGTTCCTTCTTTGGTTGGTAGACTAGATTCTTTTTTGTATTCAGCTTTAGAAAAAGATAAGTCAGATGATTTTTCGGGTTGCTTTTTAAAGTTATTGCAGGCGGCAACTAAAATCGTTAATAAAAGTAGATAAAAGATTTTTCTCATAATAGTAACTTGGTTTTTATTTTTCTATAATTAGAACTACTATACTAATCATTTTGTTTTATGTATAATCATATAGAATATCTCTTTAAGTCGAAAAATATCATAAAAAAAACTTATATTTTTAAAATAATACTATTTTTGTTCCCATATCAAAAGAAATTACTCTATTCTTGAATAGAATAACTTAAGACATATTAAATTTATGAGATCTAATTTTTCATACCAAGTTATACTGCTGATTTTATTTGTAATAATATTCTTACCAATAGAAGTTTCTTCTCAAAGTAAGTCTAAGAAAAACATTGAATCTGCAATTTTGGATTCCGCCATTCTCAATCGTCAAAAAGATGACTCTATCAGGATTGAAGAGCTAATACTACAAGTACAAGAATTAAAACTCAATGAAATTTTACTTCGTAATGAGCACGAAAATAGAGGAAAGGAAACAGCAAAAGCTGATTCAATAAAGCGAGCCGAACAACGTAAGCAAATAGATTCATTGCGCATTATAACCCCTGGAGTACCTATTGTTATAGAGGGAGACACTCTGTTTTCTTTATATTCGAGACGTGGTGGGGTTACTCCAGCCGATAGAGCAGCAAAAGCTGAAGAAATGATAATGCTCTTGGGTAAAAAATTGACTGTCAACCAAGATTCGGTATACCTCTATAAAGGCGATCTGACAACAGATATTATGTCGGAAGATAAAGTTATTATGAGTGTTACTGATCAGGATGGCTTATGGCAAAATCTTAGTAGAGAGGAATTAGCTGAACAATATCTTGTTATTATATCTCAGAAAATACAAGATTTACAAGCCGAGTATGGATTGTTTATTAAAGTAAAAGGAATATTACTCTGTATTTTAGTTGTTGCTGTACAAATTGCGTTAATATATCTGACAAATAAGCTTTTTAAGAAATTACAAAAGAAAATAATCAGATTATCACATACAAAGTTTAAAGGGATAACAATAAAAGATTATGAAATTCTAACCGAGTCGAAGGAAAGACGTATTATGGTTTTAGGATCTGTAGTCCTGAAATATATATTTATTCTGATCCAATTAATGATTACGATACCTATACTCTTTTCCATATTTCCCGAAACCGAAAAGTTTGCTTATATGGTTTTATCTTACATATGGATTCCGGCTAAGGATATATTTATGTCTGTAGTAAGATTCATTCCAAGCGTATTTAAGATTATACTTATTTATATCTGTTTTAAATATATTATTCGTGGTATAAAATATATTGCCAACGAAATAGCAACGGATAAACTAAAAATAAACGGATTCTATGCAGACTGGGCTTTTCCAACTTATTATATAGTTCGTTTTTTACTATATTCTTTTATGCTTATTATGATTTGGCCACTGTTGCCAGGTTCGAAATCACCTATTTTTCAAGGGGTATCGGTATTTATCGGCTTAATTATTTCGTTAGGTTCTACTACTGTGATTGGAAATCTGATGGCAGGAATGGTTATTACCTATATGCGCCCTTTCAGAATAGGTGATCAAATCAAATTGAATGATACCACAGGGTTTGTTATAGAAAAAACTCCTTTTGTTACGCGTATACGCACTCCTAAAAATGAAATTGTAACAATACCAAATTCATTTATACTTTCATCTCAAACAGTAAACTATAGTGTATCTGCCCAAGATTATGGGATTATCCTTCATTCCACAGTTACTGTCGGATATGAAACACCATGGAAAGAAGTACAACAACTACTAATTGAGGCAGCCTGTGAGACAAGCACTATTTGCAAAAATCCTTCGCCTTTTGTTTTAGTACAAGAATTATCTGATTTCTATTGTACATATCAGATAAATGCATATTCACGGCAAGATCAGACTTTGGCTAAAGTTTATTCGGAACTGCATCGCAATATTATTGATAAATTTAATGAAGCCGGTATAGAACTCATGTCTCCTCATTTTTATGCTCAACGAGACGGTAGTGATATTATGATGCCTCCGGAATATATTAATAAAAGAAATAAATAATAGATTTTATTCAAAGATAAAGATAGAATAAGGTATGACCTGAATATCATACCTTATTTTGATTCTTTATATTTCTTTAAATACTCTCTTATCATACTTTCCTTATTATTTTTTGTACTACAAGGTTTGCATATTCTATAGAGTATTAGTTTTAGCCAAATTCTCAATTTCATTTTCTTTGTAGGAGCTAGATGTAAGTATAATTTATCTCAAAGAGAGAAAAGAGTCTATTTTAATTTGTAGACTCTTTTCTCCTATATTTAAATGAATTAAGTAAATAGATTTTGATTATAACAAGTGGGCTAATTTCCTTGTTTACTCAAACAACAATATTTATATGTATTTTTAAAAATTTATACGATTTGTAACTTTACATATCTTCACTTAAACACCGTATTTCAGCGATTTTGGTAGTCATTGACTGTGAAGAAGCCATTATCTTTATTTCCAGAACATCATTTTGTTGTTCATCCTGCGGAATAAGATATGTTGCTGTAAATAAATTATCACCGCCTCTACCTTTCAGCTTTATAGTTGCTACCTTCTGATTATTAATTAGCACATCAAAATTTCGGTTATGATCTCGATCAAAGTATTTTAAATACAGAAATTTTGAGGTTTTACCTGTATTTTTCATCTTATAACTAAACCATCCGTGAGCTTCACGCCAGTGAATATCTTCAATAAAGCCTGTGCGTGAATTATCTGATTGGATAAAATGATCTGATTCGGGCTGTTGCTCTCCACAGACAACTTTATCTATCGTAATTGCATCCAGCTTTATCCGTTCCTGTTCATCGATTTCTATTTGTCTTTGAATATCTTTTACACCATCTGTAGTAGCTTGGGCCCAATAAATGATATATCGAGATTCGTGCAGACGGAAAAATGGAATAAGTTCCAGTCCCTGATCATATTTACTTGGATAAAGTCCTGATAAATGGAACGTTAAAGGTTTGTCTTTTACAGGTGTTATTAAAGATGTTATTTTATCAGGGTCGCTTACTATAATTGGCATATCTTTCATTGGTATCTGTTTTCCATGAGCAATATGTCCTCCACGGCTATCATCAGCAAACAAACCTACCATATCTTCTGTACCAGTCTTAGCAGCTAAAGCAATAGGACCATAGAATATTGAATAGTAGTTCGACTTATCGGGTAGTTGCTCAACAGTGAGATGCATTGGCATTTCCATCACAACCTTATCTCCTTTTTTCCATTTTCGATTAATCGCAATATAATTTAAAGAAGCTTCGGATACAGGATAGTTTTTCCCATTTACGGTTACTTTTAAAGTACCCCTTTTTACCCATTTAGGATAACGTAATTGTAAAGTGAAATTAGTAGCCTTTTCGGGGTTGATTGTCAGGCATGTTTTAGCTTCGTCTGGAAATATATTTTCTTGTATTATTTCAGTTTTTTTAGCTTCCCACTTCACTCTTGATGGTATAAATAAATTTACATATAATTCATCATCAGTGTGTGCATAAATCATTTCTCCATATTTGGCATGATTCTCTATTCCTGAGCCTACACAACACCAGAAACTAGTTTGAGGTTGAGAATATACACGATAATGTCCCGGACGCATTTGAGTAAAATACACAAAGCCTCCTTGTTTCGGGTTTTGAGTAGATAGTATATGGTTGTATAATGCACGTTCATAATAATCCATATATTTTTCATCTTTCGAAGTCTGATAAAGCATCTTCGACAAGCGTAACATATTATATGTATTACATGTTTCAGGTCCTTCTATACTTTTTATCACTCTCGAAAAATCATTTGTCGGATTGAAGTGCTCTCCCACACTATTCCCCCCAATACAGACCGAACGATGCTCTACAACTGTCTCCCAAAAGAAGCGAGATGCTTCCGACCACGATTCATTCCCCTCTACATCAGCTATACGCTTAAACCCTAAAACTTTAGGTATCTGTGTATTAGCGTGCATCCCTGTAAGTTTATCTTCATGTTCTAATAATGGATTGAGTACTAAATGATGCGAAAATTGATGCGCTAATTTTAAATACTTTTCATCACCTGTGATTGCGGCCACGTCTGCAAATGTTTCATTCAACCCGCCATGTTCACTTCTAAGCATATCCTGTATCTGTTCTTCCGACAGCTTCGATACCAGATTAATAGCCCAATCGGTCATCTTTATCAACATATCTTTCGCCATGTTATTATGAGTATAAAGATACGCATCTCGAAGTCCGGCATAGGTTTTATGTATGTTATATAGAGGAACCCATTTGCCGTTGAGATCGAATCCTCCGGCTTTTATATTCCCATTTGCCACTTCGTTCCATATAGCTCTTCCCCCCGGAACACCACCGATATAACCGTTTGCATTTGCATCTTGACAACGTTTAAGCTCATTGATCATATAATCGAGACGCTCTTTTATTTGTATATCACCGGTAGACGCATACATCAGTGACAATGCAGATAAATAGTGCCCCCCTATATGTCCGTCAAGCCCTGTATTTTCCCAGTTGGTATAGCTTTCTGCTTTGAGAGGCAAACCGGCTTCGCGAAGAAAAGGAGCTAATAACCTATCGGCTTTAAGTTCAAGTAAATATTGCTTGTCTAGGTCTTCAGCATGTTTAAAAGGACTGTCTAAAAGTTTTACATCTTGCAGATTGAAATAATCTACTTGTTTTTTTAGTTGTGCATTCATACACAATGTGCAAACAACGAATCCGGCAATTATATATACTCTTTTCATTTGTTGGTATATGATTTATTTAGGTTATAAAAAAGGTAACAAAAGTAACAGTTTTCCATATGTTTTATTTTGTTACCTTTTTGTACGGAATTAAAAAACTCAAAGATTTAAGGAATTACAGAAAATGTCTGCAAACCTTGATTTATAGATAAATTATTTTGTTTTTATACGCAATATAGTAAATGAATAAGCAGGCAATTTATAATTATCATTTACATTAAAGGTATCATAAACAGGCTTAGCCAATTTATCATCAGGCTTACCTGTCAATAAGCTTCTGGAGGCTATCGGGTTGGAAATACTTATACCATCTAGATTAAGCTTCGTATCCACTTCTACGGGTAACATATTTACTAATTTGATAATTACATCTCCTGTTTTGCTATCACGTACGATAGATTTTGCTATACGTTTTCTTACAGCATCTCTACTATCAGAAAGTTCGATATTACTTGCAATGTATTCATCTCCTGCGTTTTGACCATACAACATTTGCACATAATATCCTACGGTTGGTTTTACCTCACCGTTGTTAAAATAGATAAGATCAGGATTCCATTGCGTATACCTTTCTTTAGCAAACAGAGGAGCATATGAAGTCATCGTTACTATATCTCCATTACGTTCCACATTAGCCAGATGTAAAGCCTCTGCAAGAGCTGTTTCAATATTGTTTGGCCTTCCCGGTAAATGTGCAGCATATTCACCTAGATATACTTTCGATTTTGAACGGTCATATTTATCATAAAAGTCCTGATTGTGAATATACCATCCCGGAGAATTGTAATAATGTTCATCTACCATAGGTATCTCCAATTTTGCAGCTAAATCCCAACCTTCCACATAATCGGTTCCTTCATAAAATGGGCCAACAGTTCCGATAACCGTTATTTCGGGATGCTTCTCTTTTACAGTGTTGTATATCATTGCGAATCGCTCCTCAAAAACATCTGTTATAAGGTCTTCGTTGCCAATACCAATATATTTCAGATTAAATGGTTTTGGATGACCAGCCTCGGCTCGTTTTTTCCCCCACTTTGTATCGACATCTCCATTTGCCCATTCTATAAGATCTAAGACCTCCTGTACATAATCATCCATATCGCACATCGGGATACCTCCTTGTTGTCCGCCTATAGCATGTCCATGGTGAGCCGAATTCTGGCATGGAACCCCTGCTGGAACTACCGGAACAGGCTCTGCACCTAAATCTTCACAAAATTGGAAATATTCAAAATAGCCTAATCCCATAGTTTGGTGATATCCCCACAAATTCCGTTGTGGTTTGCGTGTTTCAAGAGGACCTATTGTATTTTTCCAGCGATACATGTTTTCCAATCCGTCGCCATGAGCTACGCATCCTCCCGGAAAGCGTACAAAACGAGGATGCATATCAGCTATAACTTTAGCAAGATCATCTCTAAGTCCGTTTTTACGACCTTTGAATGTTTTTTGAGGAAATAAAGAAATCATATCTAATTCGACTTTTCCCGTCATTTGAGGCACAACTACCAACTTTGCGTCAACAACTGTTTGGGTCGCTGTTAATACAATATCATATTTTTTCCAATCGCTTGAAATCGATTTGGTAGAAGCTTCTCCACATACTTTACCGTCTTTACCTATCAAACGAATTGTTAGCTTCCCTTTTTTTGATTCAGGCGTACGTGCAAATATAGAGAAATCATACTTGTCTCCAGCTCTTAAAACTATTCCATCGTATCCTTCATTTACTAATCCTGCTCCTACTCTATTTATCTGAAGACTTGCATAATGTTTATTATTTGCATGGATTGGTGAAACTGAATCAACAATAAATGTCGCATCTGCATTATTTAAAGACCAAGCTTTGTAACTATTCCAACTCTTGTCATGTCCTTCTTTATCACTCAATGCATATTCGAAATCCCTGTTCTGTACAAGTTCTGCATATAATCCCCCATCAGCAGCATAGTTTATATCTTCGAAAAAGATACCCATTAATAAATCGCTTATTTTTTTACTTTTTGAGGTATTTATAGAAATAGTTGCACTCACTGATTCTAAAGATGCAAATCGTTCTGAGTCTGTAGATGAGTTCTCCGAATAAAGAGTGTTTTTATAAATAGCTAATTGTTGTGTCTTAATTAAGTTGTCAATAGTCTTCCACGGAACATTATGAATAGTTCCGGTTTCTGATTTTCCTAATATAGTTGCGGTTTGTTTGTTGCTTGTACTGTTTTGTATTTTTTTTGCTGCACTATATTCTTTAAAGTCTTTGGTTGTCACCGAATAGGCTTCTGTACTTGTACCAGCAGAACTCAGCCATGTTACAGTATAAAGGTTTGTTGTTTTATCGAAAGAAATTTCGGGAGATAAACAATTCTTATTCTCAGCAACTATTGGATATGATTGGCGGCCCCAATATACCAGATCACTTGAGGATACATGAGCAAAGGCTCCATCTCTTTCATTCATACTCCAAACACAATGCCATATACCATCGGAAGATTGGAATAAAAACGGCGAAAGCATTCTTTTTTCAGAACCCCAGCGTCCGTAATCGCATCTAACAAAACTATGCTCCGGTCCGATAGGAAACCAGTTTTCTTTATCTATGCTCCATGCAAAATGTAATCCATTATGATTGGAGTTCTTATCTGTAGCATATGCGAACAGGTATGCTTTATCGGGTTCTTTAGCAAACAAGTTTCCCGATATTAACAGAATCATTATACCAATTAAAACTTTTATCCTTTTCATTCTATATTAGTGGTTTAAGTTTCTCTCTAATCTCCATCATTTGCCAATTTATCAGCATCTTTCTCCGTACAATGAATTACATATCTATATTTAAATTGTATTCATTTTATAGAACAAGACTCTTAAGACAAGTGCATAAAACAAAAGTATGCAGATTAAGTGTAAAATAAACATTTAATAATATGTTATAAAACATGAGAGTAGGAAAGCAAATTATTGGTTTATATGAAAGATATGTTAGTATGGTTTTGTAGAATACTCTTTTTGAGCGATAAAAATATTGAAAAAGAAAAGTCCTGCCAGTTTATATATAATAAACTAACAAAACTATAAAGTCTGAGACTAAAAGACTAAATGTGGACGGAATCTAACGTTGTATTTCTTCTCTGTATTTTATAATGTCGGCAATACTTACTATTTTTATATCATATTCATCCGCAAGTTTTACTAATTGGGGCATTCGTGCCATGGTTCCATCTTCATTCATAATCTCAATTAATGTACCTCCGGGTTTTAAACCTGCCAGAGAGGTCAGGTCAACAACCGCTTCGGTATGACCTTGACGTTCTAATACACCACCTTTACATGCTCTTAATGGAAAAATATGTCCGGGACGTCCTAAATCAGAGACTTTAGTCTTTGGATCTACTAATGCTTTTATTGTAGCGGCTCTTTCGATAGCAGAAACTCCGGTAGAAAAGTCTTTTCCTAGTAAATCGACAGAAACCGTAAAAGGAGTACCAAGTAATGATGTGTTATTATTTTCCATCATTGACAATTTTAATTCTGTGCATCGGTCTTCTGGTATAGATACACATAAAATACCTCGTCCTTTGTGCAGCATGAAATTTACAATTTCGGGGGTGATTTTTTCGGCAGCAACAACAAAATCGCCCTCATTTTCTCGGTCTTCATCATCTACCACAATAATTATTTTTCCTAAGCGTAAATCTTCTAAAGCTTCCTCAATCGTATTCATTATCTTATATTTTATTTATGAGAATCAGATAGTAGCTAACCTATAAATCAGCTACTATCTCAACATAATTATTGATAAATATCAATAAAATCACATCTAACTTAAATTTAATTTATTATCAACTATTTGACAATCGCTCTAATTCCATTTTTCTTATTTGTCTTGGTGTTCCAATAGCTTCTTCAGGCAATGCTATAAAACGGCTTAAAATAGCTGTTATAACATATAATATGGCAAAAGACCAAATAATTGCACTACCGCTGCCTCCAAGAGAATAAACAATACCTATAATTGCCGGACCGACAAATGCGGACAATCCTGCTCCAAGATTAAGAATAGACATTGCTGCACCTTTTTCTACTTTAACCAACGAAGGAACCAGTGCCGATAACGGTACATATCCGGCAAGAGTCATCCCCCATAAGAATCCGCAAACCATAACAAAGGTTATATTATTGGGCAGAATTTGAGGAGAATAGTAGAACAAAAGGGTTGTGATTGTACATCCTACGCATCCAAACCATAAAACTGTTTTTCTCCAACCAATTATATCTCCAACAAAACCAAATATTAGGTTGAAAATAATATTACCTCCAACTGCCACAGCCCAGATATGAAGCCACTCTGCTTCTGTAAAACCTTGTCCCTGCATATATAAAGGCATAAAGACCGGAAATCCAAATAAGGTTATTGTATTAATTGTTCGTATAATTCCTGCTATACCAACTTTTGGTTCTCTTTTGATAATTGTAAGTCCATTAAGTAAGTCTTTGATAGTAGACTTCTTTGAATTTTCTTCCTTTTCATTGCCTGTTTTGAATTTCATAAAGACTAAGGCAAAAACAGCGCCTATTAAAGCCCAAAGTACTGCAGTCCATAAAGTTGGAATGTATCCAATCGCTATTGTAGCCCAACTTGCATATATAGCACCTAATACGCTCAATCCTCCTGTGAACACAAACCAAAACCAACCCACAGCTTTACCTAGCATTGACTGAGGTGATTTTTTAGCAATCCATACTAGAAAAGTATAAGCAAACAACGGATAGCCAAATCCTTTGACCGCATATAGGGCCAGCATGAGGGTGAAGTTAAACTGTGCGAGTGCAATACCTACAAAGCCTATAACTCCAATCAGGTAAATTATTAAACCATAAAACATTGTTTTTCTTACACCCCACATATCAGAAAGAACTCCCGACAACCAAGAAGAGACACCTATTGTGATTCCATATACTGTAAAAACAAGTGCAGATTCTGTTTCACTCAATCCTCTGTCAACTAAATATTTGCTCAACCATCCTTGTTCAACTCCGTCACCCATCATGAATATGAGTACGCCCAGATATCCCCATGCTAAAGCATGCGGAATGCCAATTTTATCTAAAAAATTTTCTTTATATTTTTCCATGGTATTGTTTTTGTGATTCTATTATATATATTAGTAGTTAGTTAATTTAGAAAGAGAGTAGTTCGAGAGATATTTCCATATTCATATAGTCTTTCTCTGGATTCCACATTGGCATAATTACAACCGGTAGTTTATAATCTCCCAATTTGAAGGTTTTAGAAAATCGAAGATGTATATCAACTATATTAGGTTCGTCCCCATAAAAGTGAGCTTTTGTTTTAACTCCGTTCAAATCCCTTCCTTTTACCAACGCGAATGCACCCCCAATTCCGGCATCAAGAGTATATCCTTCATGAGATATGATGGGATACTCTAATTCAATATAAGATGAATATCGGTTTTTCTTATTGAGTGCATCCCGGTCTCGTCCATATAGAAGCGTAGCCCAGAAAATTTTTAATGGAAATGATCCTTGAAGCCGATGTGATAATCTCAGGTCTATAAAATGCCCTGTTTCTCTGGCTTTATAATTGAATGCCTCTTTGTTGTTATAAGTTGCACCCGTAGAGAAATTGTAGATATCCCAAAGAGATATTTCAAAGCCTGAATGTTTGAAAGAGGCATAATAATCAAATTCTTTGAATTTACCGTTTACTCCTACTCCACCCCATAAACCGGCTCTAAAGGCATCATTTTTTGTTTTGAAATGAATATCGGTTATGGCCGATACTTCATCCGAAACCTCAATTCCTCGCCAAAGATGCATGTTTTTTAGTTGAATACTTCCTCCAATATAATTCTGAAAAGTAATTTTTTCGTCATCCTCATTTTGAGAATCTGCTGAAAATGTAGCTATTATAAAAGCTACAATCAATAACGATATTGATTTTAAGTGTTTCATGGTCTTTATATGGTTAATGTTAAATTGTATGTAACAACCTGTAGCAAGAGTCATAGAAATATAGAAAGTCTGCAGGTCGTGGTATATGTTGCTTTCTAAATAATTCAGCAGGCTTGTAGATCTTCTTTTATACTTGGATATGGTTGTAGAATAAATATATAGCCTATTAAACCATTGCTGCTGATAATATTAGTACATAATCAGCAGCATTCATATACTACTAAATTTCACTCAGCTATTTCTTCATGAATTCTTCTTCATACTTACTAATGCGGTCAACCTTAGGCGTTGAGCTCCCCCCGCTAAATTCAGAATCGAGCCATATATCAAGCAAATTCTTCGCCAATTCGACACCAATAACTCTCTCGCCAAAGCAAATGATTTGTGCGTCATTGCTCTTGCGTGCACGCTGAGCTGAGAAAGGATCATGGCAAACCGCTGCTCTTACTCCCGGAACTTTATTGGCTGTAATAGCCATTCCTATTCCTGTTCCACAGACGAGAACTGCTCTCTGAAACTCCCCTTTTGCTACAGACTTAGCTACTGCTACAGCAACATCCGGATAAAGGACTACTTCTCCTGCATTAGCTCCGAAATCTGTTACATCAATACCTTTGCTATCCAAATATTTAATTAACTCTACCTTCAGATTATATGCTGCTTCGTCACAACCTATTGCGATTTTCATTGTTTTTTCTTTTTAGATGTTAATCATACAAGTTCATACTTTTCGGCTAATAGCTTTTCTATACCATCAGCCATAGACGACAAGATAATACAACAAGATGCAGCTCCGGCATCCAGGACTCCTCTCGAACGTTCTCCTAAGCGGCTCGAACGTCCATAT
Source organism: Dysgonomonas sp. Marseille-P4677 (assembly GCF_016652235.1). Classification (GTDB taxonomy): domain Bacteria; phylum Bacteroidota; class Bacteroidia; order Bacteroidales; family Dysgonomonadaceae; genus Dysgonomonas. The sequence goes on along the minus strand of NZ_JAEPKU010000084.1, from coordinate 4,269 downwards.
TTTGCAACCATATCTTCAGTCGAATCCCGTCCTTTCTTTGCAGCTTTTTTCATCTCATGTAGTGCAACATTAAAAGGAGTTTTATTTTCTACGGCATTATTGAGTACTTCAACGGAGGGGGCTAAAGTATCAACTAATGTCTTGTCTCCGACTTTGGCTTCAACAATCCCTTTCAATCCTTCTAATCCGGCAGTGAGCATTTCATTAAATTCTTCGAGTCCGATTTCCTTCGGAGAGTTTAAAGCTTCTGACATCTCAATAAATATAGTTCCATAAATTGGTCCCATCGATCCTCCTATTTCAGTCAAAAGAATTGCTCCTAGTTCGTCAAGACCATTTGTGAATGAGATATCTTTATTCCTAATACGTGTTTCAAACACAGTAAAGCCTTTGTTCATATTCATGCCATGATCTCCATCTCCTATCAATCCATCTATCTCGCTTAAGTAACCTTTATTATCTTGTATGGCTTTTACCATAGCCATTAGGATTGGTTTACCTTTGCTATTATCAAATGTTCTCATCTTATTTTGTTGTATTTATTTACCATTTATCATTGTCATTGTTTCAGCCCTACGCTATTGGCAGGCATATCTATCAAAGTTTTTAGTTCTTCATCTAATTTCATTATTGTGAGTGTTGCGCCCATCATTTCCAATGACGTGAAGTAGTTACCTACATATGATTTATGAATTTTTATATCTTTTTTTGTTATTATCCTTTCTATTTCGTCATAAAGGACATAAAGTTCCATAACAGGAGTTGCTCCCAACCCTGATACCAATACTACAATTTCATCACCTGCAACAAAAGGATAATCGGGTAAAACAATATCTGTCATACGTTTTGCCATTTGCTTAGCGGTCTCCAACTGACAAACCTCAATGCCGGGTTCACCATGATGTCCGATCCCAACTTCCATTGTTCCTGGCTTTATTTCAAAGTTGGCATGACCAACAGCCGGTAATACGCAAGGAGTAAGACCAATACCAACACTTCGTGTATTATCTATTGCTTTTTGAGCTGCAGCGATCACTTCATCTAAGTTTCCTCCCATATTGGCCTTTGCACCTCCAACTTTCCACATCAGAACTTCACCGGCTACACCACGACGTTTCTCTCGCTGATCCTTAGGCGCTGATGCTACATCATCGTTTGCCACAACAGTTTTTACTTCTATTCCTTCTTTAGCAGCCATCTTAACGGCCATCTTTACATTCATATTATCGCCCGAATAGTTTCCGTAAAGACATGCCACACCCTTTCCCCCGTTGGCAGCTTTACATGCATCGAGAAATGCGACAGCAGTAGGAGAAGAACATATTTCACCTACAGCGACAGCGTCACACATATTTTTTCCTACATATCCTATAAATGCAGGTTTATGACCTGATCCTCCTCCTGTCACGACGCCAACACGTCCATCAACTTTTTCAACGGACTTTACAACACGTGAATTAGTTGTTTTTTCTACTATATCATTATGAGTTTTCAGAAATCCACTTAGCATTTCATCTACTATATCATCCGGATTGTTTAATATTCTTTGCATAACTATATATTCTTATTTTGAGATAAAAAGTCCTTAGAGCATGCGTATAAATCATGCTTAAAGTGTTTATTAATAAAATTGATTAAGTCTTTATTTAATTGTAAATCCCCCGTCAATCAACAGATTATGGCCTGTAATCATAGCAGCAGCAGAGCTGCATAAGAAGGTTATTGTTCCTGCTATTTCATCCGGTTCGGCAAACCGTTCGGATGGCATTTGCTTTTTGAATTCATCGCCAACCGGACCATCCCATGCTTTATGGCCAAGCTCGGTAAGTACTACAGTCGGAGAAACGGCGTTTACTCTTATTCCGTACTTGCCCCACTCCATTGCTAAAACCTTTGTCATAGCAATAATAGCACCTTTCGAGGCGCAATAAGCGACATGCTTATCAAGGGCGATAACTCCGGCTTGTGATGCCATATTGACTATGCAGCCGGCTATTTTGTGGTCGATCATATATTTACCAACTGCCTGTGCCATCTTAAAGGAGGCTTTGAGATTGACTTCCATAGTCATATCCCACATTTTATCACTGATTGTTTCGGAATTGTCCAAAGCTACTATTCCTGCACAATTAACTAGAATATCAATTGTGCCATATGTTGCTATTGCTTTTTGAATAACCGATTGCCTATATTCCTCGTTTGTAATATCGCCCGATATACCGATACAGTCTTTAGATAAATTCTTAGCTATTTCGTCCGCTTGGGGATTAAGGTCAGCAATTATGACTTTTACTCCTTTCTTGACAAAGAAGTCGGCTGTTGCTTTTCCTATTCCGGCAGCACCACCTGTTATTATCGCAATTTTCGATTCTAATGAGAAATTTATATCAGCTCCCTTATATTCTATCATGATAATGGATTTTTAGTTATTTAAGTTTTTCTTCGAAGCCGGAAATGACTTAAGCAGAATTAAATTCCGGCTCCAAAGACATTCTAATATGGCTAACGTTATTGCATATCAGGTACAAGGATTACTTTAAGTGCACCTCCTTCACCTGTAGTAGCTAATTTAAATCCTTCCTCCCATTTTTCTAAAGGAAATTTATGTGTGACAACACCTTCGGTCGGAAGTTTGCCATTGCCGATCCATTCAATTACTGTATCATAACAGAACGGGCTAAGATGGGAACCTAATAGGTCTAATTCCTTACGGTCACTGATGATACTCCAGTCTACAGTAACTAGTTCTCCAAATACGCTAAATTCAACAAAAGTACCCATTTTGCGAATAGCTTCTAACCCTTGTTGTACACTTGACGGATGGCCTGTTGCCTCAATATAGATATCACATCCATACCCATTTGTCATTTCTTTTATAACTTTCACGACATCTGTTTTTGCAGGGTTTAGAACTACATCAGCTCCAAATTTTTTAGCCAATTCCAGACGTTCTTCTTTCATATCCAGTACCACTAAACATTTCGGATTGTGTTGTTTAATTGCTCCTACCATACCAAGTCCTAATGTACCAGCTCCGGATAGAACAACAACATCTGTAACGCCTATTTTAGCTCGTTGCACACAATGATATGAACATCCGTAAGGTTCTATAAGGATTGCCTTTTCGATAGGAAGTTCTTTAGGCACAAGATAATTTAAAGATTCTTTAGTCAATTTAATATACTCAGCCATACCGCCATTTACATTGTTTTGAAAACCATACAAATCATGTTTTTCGCACATCCAGTGACGACCGGTTTTACAAAACATACATTCTTCGCATGGAACAATTTGTTCCGGACATATACGATCACCTATTTTGAAATTTCCTTTAGCCTTAGGGCCTATTTCTACAACCGTTCCGACAAACTCGTGACCGGGTATCATGGGTGCTTTTATATAAGCCGGGCTTCCATCTCCTCCCCAAAAACTAGGCGCACCAGCAAAAGCTTTGGTATCTCCTGCACAAATTCCGCAAGCTTCAACTTTTAATATAATTTCATCTTCTCCGGCTCGAGGTGTGTCAACTATTTCGAAACGATAGTCACCGGGAGCATATGCTACGATAGCTCTCATTTTTTTTGGTAATTCAATTGTACCCATGATATATTTTCTTAAAAGGTTAAATAATTAAGATGCTTTCATCTACTACTAAATTAGCTATATATTAAGTTGGAATTTCACCCGATAATATATTTCTAAAATTCAACCGTTCCCGCAACCGTTCCCAGTTTCCGCAACCGTTCCCGCAATCGTTCCCAATTTTGAGGTTTAAAAAAAACTACTTACTTTTATGAGATAAAAACCATGGACCATGAAATACACTACGATAAAGGACATTGCTAGTGAGCTCGGAATATCAAAATCTACAGTATCGAGGGCATTATCAGGAGACAGTAATGTGAGCAAAAAAACGAAAGAGAGGGTGTTAGCTTTAGCTGAAAATTTAGGATATAAACCGAATGAAATGGCGGCAAACCTTCGCAGGCAACAGAGTAAAACTATAGGAATTATTGTCCCTGAAATGGTTACTCCTTTTTTTATGTATGTCATTATCAGTGCTCAGCGGGTTTTGAACGAGCAGGGCTTTAAGGTTATTATCACTCAATCGCATGAAGATATAGAAGCTGAATTATATAATCTAAAGCTTTTGGAGAGTTACCGGGTCGATGGTATCATTATGAGTGTGTGTGATGGTGAAGAGAATTTGAAAGAATATTATCGTTTACAGGAGAAAGGTATTCCTATCGTTTTTTTCGACCGTGTACC
>NZ_JAEPKU010000083.1 GCF_016652235.1 Dysgonomonas sp. Marseille-P4677 | reverse complement strand
AGAATCACTGTATAATATAAATGAAATTAGTGTTTCGATTAATATCAATTTAAGTTACAAATAGAAAATTTAAATTTCGATTACAATCAAATAAATTTCGATTTTATTTTTTTTATAAAAAAAGTAATTTATATTTGTAAGTAACAAAATAAATGTCTATTCCTATGGAAAGAAATAATTATATACAGCAATTCGCTGACACATCCCGCATATGGGATGTTATCATTATTGGTGGAGGAGCTACCGGTTTAGGAGCAGCGGTAGATGCAGCCTCAAGAGGTTTTAAAACTGCACTTCTGGAACAAGCCGATTTTACCAAAGCGACATCTAGTCGTAGCACAAAACTTGTACACGGCGGAGTGCGCTATCTAGCTCAAGGAGATGTAAGTCTGGTTATTGAAGCTCTACGAGAGAGAGGTTTGATGAAGAAAAACGCACCACATCTAGTAAAGGATCAACGATTTATCATAGGAAACTACAAATGGTGGGAAAAGCCATTTTATACTATTGGGCTGACTGTATATGATATATTGGCAGGGAAGCAAGCTTTCGGGCGTTCTTTGCCTATGACTAAAAAATCGGTAATTAAGGAAATTCCTCAAATTGCAGAAAAAGGATTAAGAGGAGGAGTCGTATACCACGACGGCCAGTTCGATGATTCGCGCATGGCGATCAATCTTCTACAAACAGCTGTAGAACAAGGTGCAGCCATTGCTAACTACATCAGAGTTACCGGATTGATAAAAGATGAATCTGAAAAAATATCAGGTGTAAAGGTATATGACGAATTAGGCAAAAAAGAATACACATTAAAAGCTAAAGCTGTAATTAATGCCACCGGAATATTTGTAGATCAGGTAATGAAGATGGATGCTCCAGAAAAAGATGATATTGTGCGCCCTAGCCAGGGAATACATCTGGTAGTAGACAAATCTTTTTTGGGAGGAGATACAGCTATAATGATACCAAAAACCAGTGATGGACGAGTTATGTTCGGAGTGCCTTGGCATGGCAAAGTAGTTCTAGGCACAACCGATACTCCTCTGAAAGAATTTGTATTAGAACCTCAAGCGCTGGAAGAAGAAATAGAATTTATACTTAAAACCGCCGGGCAATACTTAGCGAAACAACCTAAACGAGAAGATGTACTTTCTGTTTTTGCAGGACTACGACCTTTAGCAGCGCCCAAAAAGGGTGCAGACGGCACAAAAACAAAAGAAATATCGCGCAGTCATAAAATAGTAATCTCAGACAGTGGATTAATCACCATAACCGGAGGTAAATGGACTACATATCGTGATATGGCAGAAGACATTGTAAATAAAGCGATCCTCATAGGAAACTTACCTAAAAAAGAATGCAATACAAAAAAATTACGTATACACGGATATAAAGAAAATGTAGATCGATCTAACTTTAGTTATGTATATGGTAGCGACTATGAAAAAATACAGAAGTTGCAACAGGATCAACCTGTATTAGCAGAGAAACTCCACTCTCGTTTCGACTATACCGCCGCAGAAATTATCTGGGCTGTAAGGGAAGAAATGGCTATAACCGTAGAAGATGTCTTATCAAGAAGGCTTCGTGCCACATTTTTAGATGCACGTGCTGCGATAGATATCGCTCCGAAGGTGGCTTCTATTATGGCAAAGGAGACAGGTAAAGATTCAGAATGGGAAAAAGAACAAGTAAAAGAATTTATCGAATTGGCTCAACATTATCTACTCATCCCTTACAATCCTTTATAAAACAAGCAAACACATTTTAAAACCTAATCAATATCAACTAAATGGAAAAATATATTTTATCATTCGATGCAGGAACAACTAGCTCCAGAGCTATAGTATTCGACCACAAAGGGAAAATATGCTCTGTTGCACAAAAAGAATTTACTCAATTTTTTCCACAAAGCGGATGGGTAGAACACGATCCGCACGAAATATGGTCTTCACAGGCAGCCGTAGCGGCTGAAGCAATTACAAAAATTGGAATCAACGGAACAAATATTGCGGCAATAGGTATTACAAATCAGCGTGAAACAACTATCGTTTGGGATCGAGAAACCGGTGAACCCATATATAATGCGATAGTCTGGCAAGACAGGCGAACCGCTGAATATTGTGACAAATTAAAAAACGAAGGGCTACTGCCTTACATCAAGGATAAAACAGGAGTAATTATTGATGCCTATTTCAGCGCAACAAAAGTAAAATGGATCTTGGACAATGTAGAAGGAGCAAGAACTAAAGCTGAACAAGGAAAATTAGCTTTTGGAACAGTAGATTCATGGCTTGTTTGGCAATTAACACGGGGAGAGGTTCATGCTACGGATGTTTCAAATGCTTCACGTACAATGCTATTCAATATTCACACCTTGGAATGGGATGACGATTTATTAAAATTATTCAACATTCCAAAGAATATGATGCCTAAAGTATGTGCTTCAAGCGAATTATACGGACATACAAAAACTACAATATTCGCATCTAAAGTGCCTATTTCAGGAATTGCAGGAGATCAACAAGCCGCATTATTCGGACAAATGTGTGTGGAAACAGGAATGGTAAAAAACACATACGGCACAGGATGCTTTATTCTGATGAATACCGGAGACAAGCCTGTTTTGTCAAAAAACAATCTCGTCACTACTATCGGATGGCAAATAAACGGTAAAACGACTTATGCTCTCGAAGGTAGTATTTTTGTTGGAGGTGCTATTGTTCAATGGCTGAGAGACGGATTAAACATAATTAATTCTTCGGCTGAAATAGAGCAACTTGCTATGCAGGTTCCTGATACAGGTGATGTGTATTTCGTTCCTGCACTAACAGGCCTAGGAGCTCCATATTGGGATCAATATGCACGCGGCACAATTGTCGGTATATCCCGAGGGACCACAGCTGCTCATATTGCACGAGCTGCGCTTGAAGGCATTGCTTATCAAACAATGGACGTAATCAACGCCATGATTTTGGATGCCGGAGTAGGACTAAAAGAGCTAAGGGTAGACGGAGGAGCAGCCCAAAATAATTTATTGATGCAATTCCAATCCAATGTACTCGGACAAACCGTAATTCGTCCGCAAACAACCGAAACTACAGCTCTGGGAGCTGCTTATTTAGCAGGATTAGCCGTTGGTTACTGGGAAAATATTGAAGAGGTAAAAAAACAATGGCATATAGAGACTAAATTTGTACCAGATACAAAAATAGATATGCAACTGGCCAAAAGAAAATGGTCTGAAGCTGTGTACCGTGCGCAATCATGGATAAAATAGCCACTCTATTTGAAAAAATAATTTGAAACATATATACCTTATTGATATTTACTCGTAATTTTGGGATATAATGAAGAATCTATTTAAGATTCTTCATTAGTCTCAAAATCAAGAAACTGATATTTTAATCAATCAGTAAATTAACCTATCTAAATAAGACCATGGGACAAGATATTTTATTCGAGTTTATTGGCACCGCTATACTTATACTTTTCGGTGCCGGCGTATGTGCAAACGTTTCTTTAAAGAAGACCTTAGGCAATAGTTCGGGCTGGGTCGTAATTGCTTTTGGTTGGGGATTCGCTGTATTTGTAGGAGCTTACATTTCTGCTCCATTCTCGGGCGCGCATTTGAATCCTGCTGTAACAATAGGGCTAGCAATAGCCGGAAGCTTCAATGGTAGTATTGTAGGATACATCATAGCTCAAATGCTAGGAGCTATATTAGGAGCCTCCCTTGTATATTTAATGTATAAACCTCATTTCGACGCCGAAGAGAATCCTGATGCTAAATTAGGAGTATTCTGCACGAAGCCTGCAATCAAAAATTGGTTTTCTAATTTTTTCAGCGAGGTCGTTGGTACGTTCGTCCTTATATTCGGCATTCTATATGCTGCCGGTGCCGAGATAGCCGGACCTCTACCTGTCGCCATACTTATTGTAGCTATTGGGATGTCCCTAGGGGGTACTACTGGCTATGCCATTAACCCGGCTCGTGACCTTGGTCCAAGAATAGCACACGCTCTATTACCTATAAAGGGTAAGAGAGACAGTAACTGGGGATATGCATGGTTACCCGTTGTAGCTCCTATCTGTGGCGCTGCACTTGCTGCTCTCCTTTATCTTGTTATCAACACATAAATGTATTATCTGTGAAGAGTATTCTCTAATTACGTTTCATTATATAGCTTTATTATATATAACATAAGAGGTATCCATCCTTTTTGGGTAAGCCCTTATTATATCAAGAAAAAAGAGACGGTTTCACAACCATCTCTTTTCAGACCTTAACACTAATATAAAACTAACATATACTATGATAAAAACAGGTAATTAAAATCAACTAAACAATCTATCTAACACACTATGAAAAAAGTAAAGTACCTGTTTTATAAATAAAACACTATTTTATCAACTTTGTTCAAATTACGATTCAATTATTTTATAGACAGATTACAAACCTGCATCCATACATTATTCTCAGTATTTATTTAACAAGTCCATTTTATTGTATAATTTTGTACCAATAAATAGAATATTTCGTAAAAGATCACCCAAAGTCCCATCATTTCCATATACTAAGAAAGCAATGTTGATAGCCAAGAAACTGAAAGAAGAGAATATAAGCGAGTATCTATTGTACATGTGGCAAGTTGAAGACATGATACGTGCCAATGCTTTGGACATAGATAAAATAGACGCACAGATTATTTCACAATTCGACCAACCAGAAGAAATAAAAAAAGAGATTAGAGAGTGGTACGAAAACCTTATTGATATGATGCGCCGTGAAGAAGTTATGGAAAAAGGGCATCTTCTTATAAATAAAAATATAATATCGGAACTAACCGATCTACATCTAAGGTTATTAAAATCTACGGAAGAAACCGACTACTCTACTGCCTATTATAAAACATTACCGTTTATTGTAGAACTAAGGTCTAAATCTACGGATAAGAATATCCCCGAACTGGAAACTTGTTTCGCCGCACTCTACGGCTATCTGCTCATGAGGTTGCAAAAACGAGAAGTATCGGGCGAAACACAAGCCGCTATATCTCAAATATCATCTTTCCTTAGGATTCTATCACAGAAATACCGGAACGAAAGGAAGGGGGACTCTTGACATTTAATTTTAGTCTTTATGCTTTTTCTCCCAGATACGTTTGCGGATCAATGTATCACTAATCAATAAGAGTAAAACAACAGAAGCTATAGATATTATAAATGGATCAAATTTCATTTCGGGTATCGTCACATTTATCGGCTCCAATTTAATTTTAAAGGATAAGTCGAACACTTTAAATATTCCGGCTAAAACACCAAACATTCCGACAACCCCTGCTATAACAGTAAAAATCGTTTTCAGAGCTTTCTTTTTGCTTTCTTTTGCGGCCAATGCATGTACAGATTGCATTAGTTTACTTTCAAAATCGGCTGAAGTATCTTCCAGCTTGATTTCTCTAAATAAACCCTGTAGTCTGTTCTTATCATCTTTATTCATTGTCGTATGAGTTTATTTATTTCAAAGTTCATAAATTTTCTTATTCTGTGCAACTTTACCTTCACGTTAGCTACACTATTATTTGTAATTTCACTTATCTGTTGTATACTTTGATCGTTCATATAAAACATTGATATAAGTAAAGCATCGTCAGGAGACAATCTTTTCAATACTATATCCAGATAAGCTAGTCTGTCTTCGTGGTTCAATTCATCTATCGTTTCGAATATACTTTCATCCGGCAGATTATCAAACCGATCGTCTATGGCAATAAACTCGTGTTTTCTTTTCCGAAGTTCTGATATGGTCGTATTATACGCTACACGATATAACCAAGTCGCAAATTCCGATTCTTCCCGAAACTTATCAAGCGATTGAAAAACCTTTATAAATACCTCCTGAGTTATATCCTCTGCCTCCACTGATCTAGAAACGATTTTGTTGACAATAGTAAACACCATTCTCTGATAACGGCGGACGATGTATACAAAAGCATCGACCTTTCCATTCTTTATCTGACGTATATAATAAATATCATCAAAATCTGCCATATCCGTATGACGCAAGATAATAGGATAGGTTACAAAGGTAAATGAAAAAATATCTCATAAAATTAATTTTTCTTTTTTGTAACCTTCTAAAAAGCTTTGCGTCAAAATAGGCAAACGAACTAAAAACAAGAAATGTTTAACTAATAAAATAAAGAATTATGAATGAGTTAGTACCAATGGTAGTTGTATCGGTAGTGTGTTATTTTACCTACAAAATATTTGAATTGTTTGCCAGACGAAAAGAAAGAATGGCTGTTATCGAAAAACTGTCGAACGGAATAGATCCGCAAATATTAAAAAACCAATTTAATATGCCGGCTTATAAAGATGGTAATTACGGATCGTGGGCTATACGTATAGGATTGTTATTGGTAGGTGTAGGACTTGGTGTTACAATAGCGACAATTGTTGATTTACTTGCTGTAGCCCCTTCTTCAGATAACCGTGAGTTATTTTATGAATTCCGCAATACAATATCGGTACTTTACCCTGCATGTGCTGCGGTGTTTGGTGGTCTAGGTCTTGTTATTGCCTATTTTATAGAAAATAAAAAAGAGAATAAGTCGAAAAAAGGAGTTGAATAAATACAGGTTATGAAAGATAGATTATTTCCTATATTATTCGCTTTGATTGTATTGTCAATCATTTTTGGAGGATGGTTTATTGGACGAGATCGAGGATGGTTTATAAGAAATTCGATTAATGATATATCGATCTCTCGCACTATCAATTGCGATACAGTATATATAGACTCCCGAAATATTATGTATGCCATTACCAGTTGGGAGGCGCGGCGGTATAATGACGATATACTACATCTCAAAATCGGATTCAATAAAGGTTACGGAGAAAGTATTACTCTTAATATTGACACTTTAAATACTCATTATCTGGATATATTCGGGAAAATACTCTCTATAAAAGATATTCCAGTCCGTAACTAACTCTCCCTTAAAAAATAAAGAAGACACTATGCTTTTTAACATAGTGTCTTTTTTATACAATAAGACCTTTAAAATGTTAAAAATAACGAAATAAATTCAGACTTCGTGATAAAAATATAATTATTACGACAAACTCGTAGTAGTAAGTTTGATAATTTAAATCTATTTATAACTTAGTTGCATCGAAATCAACTTTAAAACAATTTAAAAAAAACTGTATGAAAATTCACGCTCTACTCATTGCCCTATTTATCGGAGTTTTTTCATCTATTTCGGCCCAAACCAGTACGAATATTAACAATGTAAATGTTCTTGTGAAAGGACAAGTCTTAGATTCGTTAACAAATGAAACAATTCCTTTTGCCACTATTAAAATAACGGATAAAGGGAATCCCGCCAAACTTCTTAAAGCTGCCGCTGCCGACGAAAATGGAAAATTCCAACTGACTATAAATCAAAAAGGTGATTTCTTATTTATATCAGAATATATTGGAAAAAAAACAGTTACTAAGCCGATAGAAATAGGAAATGCCAAAACAGTTGACATGGGAACCGTTCTTATGCCTGATGATGCTCATGCTCTATCGGAAGTAGTCGTATCAGTACAAAAGCCACTGGTCAAAGTTGATTTGGATAAGATAACATATAGTATGGAAGATGATCCGGAATCGAAAACGAATAACGTCCTCGATATGTTAAAGAAAGTACCTATGGTAACTGTGGATGGAGAAGAAAATATCCAACTAAAAGGTTCTTCCAGTTATAAAATATACCTCAATGGAAAACCGTCGAACATGATAGCTAGTAATCCTAAAGACGTGTTACGCAGTATGCCCGCCAGCTCGATAAAAGATATAGAAGTAATAACCGACCCCGGAGCAAAATATGATGCAGAAGGCGTGGCTGGTATCATTAATATTATTACTCAAAAGAATACTTCGATGGGTGGTTATACTGCTACTTTAAACGGACGTGTCGATGATTTGGGTGGATTTGGAAGTGGAGCATATTTACAATTAAAATATGGGAAAATAGGGTTTACCGGTGGATATAATTACTATCAGTACAAAAGTCCTAAAGGAGAATCATCTTCTTTTCGAGAAGATTTTGTGAATAATGACTTGAAATATTTATCTCAAAACGGATTCTCCAAATATGATGGTAACGGACAGTATGGAAATGGTGAACTAAGTTTTGAAATAGATACCCTCAACCTTATCAACGTCGGATTCAACCGTTATTTTGGAGATGGAAAATCAACTAATGAGCAATTTGTAGAAATGCTTAATAACGAACGTGTTTCTCAATATAGATATAATCTTGGCAGCCATTCTAAACAAAATTATGGAGGAACGGATGTCAATGTAGATTACCAACGTACATTTAAGAAAAAAGATCAACTATTAACCGCATCATATAGATTCAGCTTTAGTCCTAACGACAGTGAATCGGACAATATCATCAACCAGCCATCCGGTACTATACCCGAAGGAGCCATTACAAATAATCAGTTTACGGATGCAGATATGAAAGAACATACTTTCCAAACAGACTTTGTCACACCTTTTGGAAAAATACATAATGTAGAGGCCGGTATAAAATATATTATAAGACTCAACCAAAGTAATAGCGGGTACGATTTTATTAATGATGCAGGAGAATGGGTAAACAAACCCCAATTATATGATAAATTCAAACATGAACAAGACATCCTCGCTGCTTACGGAGGATATAGTGCCAAATTTCAGAAATGGGGCGTGAAAACAGGATTACGCTACGAGGCTACTTGGCTAGAAGCTAAGTTTCCAATAGACCAAAATAAAAACTTCAAAAAAGATTATTCAAATTTGGTTCCTTCCGCAACGATTACCTATCAATTAAAACCAACCCAAAACATTCGTTTAGGCTATAATATGAGAATACAACGTCCCGGAATTTATCAACTCAATCCATATGAAAATACATCAAATCCAAATTATGTTCAAAAAGGGAACTCAGAACTAGATGCTGTCAAGAATCATAGTTTCAGTTTAAATTTCGGATCTTTCAGTAAAAGCCTGAACTTTAATGCCAATTTATCATATGATTTCGAGAATGATGGAATCGAAAGCATTACTACTCTGGAAGATAGTAAATCAACGACCACATATATGAATATAGGTGAACGAAAAAACTGGGGACTTTCGGGCTATGTAAATTGGAGTCCAAATGATAAGATACGTATTTACAGTAATATGTCAGGTAGATATGTCGATCTCAAATCAAGTATAGATCCGTTAACGAATAAAAGGATGAGTAATAACGGATTCTCGGGAAATATATTTGCAGGAGGTCAATATTCATTTCCTTATAACTTTAAAAGCTATCTCAATACTGGTTATTTTAGCCCGTGGATTAGTTTACAAGGAAAAGGAGCATCATTCTTTTTCCACAGCATCTCTTTTTCGAAAGGATTTATGAATGACAGGCTCCAATTACGTGCTTATGCTCAAAATCCTCTAAAAAAAGAGAACGAATTTAAGAATACAATCAGTACTGATAATTTCTACTCTGAGTCGTTTAACTCCAACAGAATGCGTCAATTTGGATTTTCAGTTTCATTCCGCTTCGGTGAAATGAAAGCTCAAATAAAGAAAGCCCAACGTGGAATTAACAACGATGACAATATGGGTGGTGGACAAGAAAACCAAGGCGGACAGCAAGGTGGACAAGGTGGCGGACAAAACTAAAAAAGAACACTTAATCAGAATATAAATAGAAGGCTCTTCAGATATTGGAGAGTCTTTTATTTTTTCAAATATTTGAATTATTAAAACAAGATTGGCTCTATAAATTTAGAAAAAAATATCTGCCTATACTTTCTTAACTAAGAGTATATAAATTTCCGGGAAGATTCTTTATTACACCTTTCATCTCCAATTCTAAAAGTGTTGTAAATAATTGATAAGCGGGAATATTTAATTCTCGGGCTAACTGATCAATGTGCAATGAATCCATTGTTGTCAGTTTATCCACTATAAGTTGTTCTTCGGAAGTCAGCACAATAAACAAATCCTGTTGACGAGGCATCTTCTTCTTTTTCTGAGAGTGATCATCCCACCCCATTTGCTGAAGAAAATATTCAGTAGACTGGAATAAGTCTGCTTTATGCGAAGCTATTAATTTATTGCATCCTCGCGAATATTTATCAGTCATACGACCCGGAACTGCAAAAACATCTTTACAATACGAATTAGCAATTTCGGCTGTAATAAGAGAACCTCCTTTATCGTCAGACTCAACCACAATGATAGCATCAACCATTCCCGCTACAATACGGTTTCTACGAACAAAATTAAATCGATCCGGCTCTGTCTTGCTTTGAAATTCAGAAAGCAGGCCTCCATTATTAATCATTTCAAGAGCAGTATTTCTGTGTACCGACGGATATATAATATCAAGTCCGTGGGCAAGTACCCCGATTGTAGGCAATTTATATTTTAGAGCAGCCCTATGAGCGTTAATATCTATCCCATATGCCAATCCACTTATTATTAAAGTGTCGGGCAAGGATAAAGAAATCTTTTCTAGAAAAGAATCACAAAAACTATTACCATAATTTGTTGAATTACGTGTTCCAACGATACTAATTACCCTTTCGACATTGAAGTCAGTTTTTCCCTTAAAATAAAATAAGATAGGGGCATCGGCACAATCTTTTAAACGATACGGGTAATTTTTATCGGATATAAAATAGGTAGATATATTGTTTTTTTCTATAAAGTTCAGCTCCTTTTCGGCATCAATTAACACCTGCGGACTCAATATCTCATCGACTAATCGAGATTGAAGACCTTGTATATTAAGTAAAGCTTTTCTACCCGATTTAAATATAGCTTCCTCATCTCCTACCACTTGCAACAGATTACGAGCAGTGATATCCCCTACTCCCGAAATCTGAGTTAGAGCTATTTGATAAAGCCGTTTATCTAAAGAAGTGTTCATTTATAATACTTCAGACTGACTTTCTATTATCATACCATCTTTCATATGGATTGTACGATCTGTTATAGAGGCTAAATGTTCATCGTGGGTTACTATCACAAAGGTTTGCCCTAAAGTATCGCGTAGTTTAAAAAAAAGTTGATGCAATTCTTCTTTGTTTTCGGTATCCAAACTACCTGATGGCTCATCTGCCAATATCACAGACGGATTATTTATTAAGGCACGGGCAACTGCTACTCGCTGTTTCTCTCCCCCTGATAATTCGTTTGGTTTATGCTCCATCCTATCAGATAAACCCAGCATGTCAAGAAGTTCTTTAGCCTTTAACCTAGCCTGCGATTCTTTTACTTTTCCAATCAAAGCCGGAATCATCACATTTTCGAAAGCTGTAAATTCCGGTAAAAGTTGATGAAATTGAAAAACAAATCCAATATTCTTATTTCGAAAATCGGAAAGTTTAGAATCATTTAATTTGCTTAAATTCTCATTATTAATATAAATATTTCCACGATCAGCTTTATCTAATGTACCCATGATTTGCAAAAGGGTTGTCTTACCAGCTCCACTAGGGCCTACAATAGAAACGATCTCTCCTTTTTTTACACGAAGATCGATTCCTTTCAATACTTTCAACGTACCAAAACTCTTGGTAATTCCTTCTACTGCAATCATCTTTTTACACTTTAAAAGAAAGGCTACATAAAGGTTCTTGTCTTATGTAGCCTCCATTTGTTTATCTTTTAAATATTAGATCCCTATTCCGAAATAGTCGAAACCGGCATCGTTCATTTCTTGTTTGTTATAAATATTACGTCCGTCAAAAACAACAGTTCTTTTCATTGTTTTCTTTATGACTTCCCATGTCGGGAGTCGGAATTCATTCCATTCAGTGACCATTAATAAAGCATCCGCATCAAGTGTTGCATCATATATATCTTTAGCATATGTAATTGTATCACCTAATCTATGTTCTCTAGCCTCTTTCATCGCTACGGGGTCATAAGCTTTGACTTTACCACCAGCTTTTAGTATTTGTTCGATCAAGACTAGCGAAGGTGCCTCGCGCATATCATCCGTTTTAGGTTTAAATGCCAATCCCCAAACGGCGATAGTTTTGCCTTTAATATCACCATTATAATATTTCATTAGTTTATCAAATAAAATATTTTTCTGGCGCTCGTTCACATTTTCCACAGCTTCTAGTATCTCCATTCTATGACCCAATTTTTTAGCTGTATTTATCAAAGCTTTTACATCTTTTGGAAAACAACTCCCCCCATATCCGCACCCCGAATATAAAAATTTAGAGCCGATACGGGCATCTGAACCAATACCTTTGCGTACCATATTCACATCTGCACCTACAATCTCGCAAAGGTTCGCAATATCGTTCATGAAACTGATTCGGGTAGCAAGCATAGCATTGGCGGCATATTTAATCATTTCAGCCGATGGGATATCTGTATATATAATACGATAGTTATTCAAAGTAAATGGTTTGTAAAGTTTCTCCATTAACTTCTTAGCTTCTTCCGATTCTACTCCTACAACTACACGGTCGGGTTGCATGAAGTCTGTTATCGCTGCACCTTCCTTAAGAAATTCAGGATTAGAAGCAACATCAAACTTTAAGTCAGATTTACCTCTCTTATCCAGTTCGGCCTGTATGGTTTCCTTAACCTTTATTGCAGTACCTACAGGCACTGTACTTTTAGTCACTATCACCATGTATTTATTCAGGTTCTGCCCCACCGTACGCGCAACATCTAATACATATTTCAAATCGGCACTACCATCTTCATCGGGAGGTGTTCCCACAGCAGAGAATACAATATCAACATCATTAATAATAGAACTCAAATCGGTAGTAAACTGTAGACGACCGGCCTGATGATTACGCTCTACCATTTCGTCAAGTCCGGGCTCAAAGATAGGAATAATCCCGTGTCTCAGATTTTCTATTTTTTTTTGGTCAATGTCAACACAATAAACCTCCGTACCCATTTCAGCGAAACAAGTTCCTGTTACAAGACCTACATAACCCGTACCTACAATTGCTATTTTCATTTAATTTTCAATTTTATTTTTTGCGTTTTATAAATACTTGTGATACAAAAAGCGACACTGTCAGTTCGATTTTCCGGCACAAAGATAATACATTTTTGTAAACCTACATATCTGATAAACAAGAGGCATTAATAAAAAGAATTTATGTTACTTTCTTATAAATAGTATATCCATTTATAAGAAATGACTAACGCTTCATTCAGGAATATCAAATCGTCTATCGAAGATTTATTCTTCATTTGTCAGATATACAAACTTACAGAAAAACATTAAAATATATTCCATGAGTATTTTATCTTTTTAGCTTCAATTTATAATCATTTTCACTACCTTTGTATGCCTATTAAAAAGTCAATTATTAATTTGAAATACAAATATGGTTTCCTTCTTTCAAACCCTTTCTAAGAACATTATTGCTGTTCAAACAAGCTCTACTCTCAACAACGAATCAATCCAGCGCCTAACATGGGCCTTCAATGATGCAACCTTGCTCGAAGCAGATAATGTTCCGGGCTTTTTTGTTGGGCCACGTCGCGAAATGATTACACCTTGGAGCACCAATGCAGTTGAAATCGCCCAGAATATGGGAGTAGATGGAATTATACGTATTGAAGAATTTTTCCCTGTAGAAACTAATGATGCAGAACACGACCCTATGCTTCAACGTATCTATGATGGAATTAATCAAGAAGTATTCACCATTTACAAACAACCTGATCCTATTCTTGAGATTGACGATATCGAAATCTATAATCAACAAGAAGGGTTAGCACTAAGTGAAGATGAAATAGAATATCTGAATAGTGTAAGCCAGCGACTTGGAAGAAAACTAACCGACAGTGAAGTTTTTGGATTTTCGCAAGTAAATTCAGAACACTGTCGCCACAAAATATTCAATGGAATATTTATTATCGACGGAGAAGAGAAAGAAAGTTCACTATTCAAATTAATTAAAAAAACATCGCAGGTAAATCCGAACAAACTGATATCTGCATATAAAGACAACGTTGCTTTCAACCAAGGACCGGAGATAGAACAGTTTGCTCCTATTGATGGAGAAAAACCAAGCTATTTCGAAACACGACCAATAAAATCGGTCATCTCTCTAAAGGCTGAAACTCATAATTTTCCTACAACTGTAGAACCATTCAATGGAGCTGCAACAGGTTCTGGAGGTGAAATCCGTGACCGTTTAGGCGGAGGTAAAGCATCCTTGCCTATTGCCGGAACAGCTGTCTATATGACTTCGTATCCACGTACAAAAGCAGGGAAGGGCTGGGAAGAAACAATGCCCGAAAGACCGTGGTTATATCAAACTCCGGAGGAAATACTGATAAAAGCTTCAAATGGAGCATCTGATTTCGGAAATAAATTTGGACAACCTCTTATTTGTGGTTCATTATTAACATTCGAACATCTTGAAAATCAGAAGAAATTTGCATACGACAAGGTTATAATGCTTGCCGGAGGTGTTGGTTATGCAAACAAACGCGATGCTCTAAAAGGTGACCCTAAACCGGGAGAAAAAGTAGTAATCTTAGGAGGCGACAACTACCGTATTGGAATGGGTGGAGGTGCTGTGTCGTCGGTAGATACAGGACAATATTCGAGCGGTATAGAACTAAATGCCGTACAACGTGCCAATCCGGAGATGCAAAAACGCACGGCAAACGTAATACGTGCATTAGCTGAATCGGATAACAACCCGATAGTGTCTATTCACGACCATGGAGCAGGAGGCCATCTTAACTGTTTATCTGAATTAGTAGAAGCAACCGGAGGAAAAATAGATATTTCGAAACTACCTGTAGGTGATCCTACTCTATCTTCGAAAGAGATCGTAGGAAATGAAAGCCAGGAACGCATGGGGCTCTTGATACCTCAGGATGCTACAGATAGGATAAAACGTATTGCAGAACGCGAACGTTCACCCATGTACGTAGTAGGAGAAACTACCAATGATATGAAGTTTGTATTCGAACAAGCAGACGGAAAACGTCCAATCGATCTAAAACTGGAAGATTTCTTTGGTAAGGCTCCTAAAACAATCATGCGTGATGAAACAATCGATGAAGTCTATACAAATCCGGAATATGATCTATCAAAGCTGGATGAATATATAAAGAATGTGCTCCAACTCGAAGCAGTGGCTTGTAAAGACTGGCTAACAAATAAAGTCGACCGTTCCGTAACAGGAAAAGTTGCACGTCAGCAAACTCAAGGCGAGATACAATTACCTCTGAGTGACCTCGGTGCTGTTGCTCTCGATTATAAAGGCAAAGCTGGTATTGCTACCTCTATTGGCCATGCTCCTCAGGCAGCTATGATAGATCCTGCCGCAGGATCAGTATTGGCAATAGCAGAATCATTGACAAATATTATCTTTGCTCCGATAGAAGACGGACTGAAAGGTATATCTCTAAGCGCCAACTGGATGTGGCCTTGTAAAAATCCGGGAGAAGACGCACGCTTATACAAAGCTGTAGAAGCTTGTTCTGAATTTGCTTGCGAATTAGGAGTAAATATCCCGACAGGGAAAGACTCTCTGTCAATGACTCAAAAATATGGTGAGGATAAAGTATATTCTCCAGGCACAGTAATTATATCTGCCGCCGGTGAAGTAAAGAACATCCGTAAAATAGTATCTCCGGTTCTAGCTTACATCAAAGGAACATATTTGTATTATATAGACTTCTCTTTCGACACCTTCAAACTTGGAGGTTCTGCTTTTGCCCAGACAATGAGTAAACTGGGAGAAGAAGCTCCGACTGTAAAAGATCCCGAATATTTCAAGAATGCCTTTACTGCTGTACAAGAGCTAATAGACAGAGGCCTAATTCTTGCAGGACACGATATATCTGCGGGAGGACTTGTCACAGCAATGCTCGAAATGTGTTTTGCAAATCCACAGGGAGGGCTTGAGGCTCGTCTGGATAAACTCCATCACGCAGACCTTATAAAAGTATTATTCTCTGAAAATCCGGGTATTCTCATACAAGTGAAACATCATCATCTGGTAGAAAAAATATTGGATGATTATGGTATCGGCTTTGCAATTGTTGCCCGCCCTATTGAAGATCGTAAGTTTGTAATACAAAAGGATACTTTCTCTCAGGAATTCAATATAGACGAATTACGTGATATATGGTTTGAACCATCCTATCTTCTTGACAAAAAGCAAACGGGAGAAAAGCTTGCTACCGACCGTTTCGAGAATTATAAGAGACAACCGCTTCAATTTAAAATAAACGCATCATTTACCGGCAAATTTGCCCAATATGACATCAATCCAAATAGGACTGTTCCGACAGGAATTAAGGCTGCTATTATCCGTGAGAAAGGGACGAATGGAGAGCGCGAGATGGCATACTCACTATATCTCGCCGGCTTTGATGTAAAAGATGTCCATATGACAGATCTTGCTTCAGGTAGAGAAACTCTCGAAGATATCAACCTGATCGTTTTCTGCGGAGGATTCTCCAACTCGGACGTTCTTGGTTCAGCTAAAGGATGGGCAGGTAGCTTTATGTTCAACGAAAAAGCAAAAGAAACGTTACGTAAATATTATGAGCGAAAAGATACATTGAGCCTTGGTGTTTGCAATGGCTGTCAATTGATGATGGAACTCGGACTGGTATATCCTGAACACGATATAAAACCTAAAATGGAACATAATTCATCACATAAGTTCGAGTCCACTTTTGTCAGCTTAGAAATACCTAAAAATGAGTCGGTAATGTTCGGTTCATTGTCAGGCAGTAAACTTGGTATTTGGGTAGCTCATGGCGAAGGGCGTTTTGCAATGCCAAAAGCCGAATCGGAATATAATGTTATTGCAAAATACATTTACAGTGAATATCCGGGTAATCCTAACGGCTCTGATTACGATATTGCAGGAGTAGTTTCAAAAGATGGACGTCATCTTGCAATTATGCCGCATTTGGAGCGTGCATTATTCCCTTGGCAATGTGCTCACTATCCGTTCGAAAATCGCAAAGACGACTTCACTCCTTGGATGGAAGCATTTGTGAATGCAAGAGAGTGGATAAAAAGGGTGAATAATTAAGAATAACTGATAAAAAATAGATTGGCGCGGATACAAACCCGCGCCTTTTATTAAAATACAAATGGACAAATCATCGATTTACGAATACAATATGAAAGTGCGTGACTACGAATGTGACGCACAAGGCATTGTAAACAATGCAAACTATCAGCACTATTATGAAGTGGTACGTCATGAGTTTTTGGAGCAGCACGGGCTAAATTTTTATGAATTGCATGAACAAGGTATAGATGCTGTAGTAGTAAGTGTATATATTCGTTACAAGCATTCTTTGAGAGGTGCAAATGATTTCATCTGCACGGTAGATAAGATAGAAAAAGAAGGAATCCGCTATATTTTTCATCAAAAAATAATTCGTCTAAAAGACAATAAAGTTTGTTCAACCGCGATAGTGGAAACAGCTTGTATGGTAAATGGCAAAGTCGGGAAACCAGATTTGTTTGATAAAAAGCTAGGAAAACTTCTGAACAATTAAGTAGACAAATGAAAACAGCGAAAAAGCTTATACTTTTCTTTTCATTGTTTGTATCGGCTGGCTTTAGTGTTTTATTCACAGCAGCGTTTATAAATCGCTTAAATTTACCTTACAATTCTGAAGGACGATATTCTGAAGGTATAATTGTATATCATGAACAAGCCGTAGAGGTATTCGGTATAATTTCATTTGTTTTCATCATCATAACAATCTTATTGGCTTATTTACTATATAAAAGCCTGAGAAAGAATAATTAATACTTTTATATAAAAACTATGGCAAAGATATACGAAAACAGAATGAAGGTGCGCGACTACGAATGCGACTCGCAGGGTGTCGTAAATAATGCCATATATTTACATTATTTCGAAGCTACTCGTCATGAACTAATGGAAAAATGCGGTTTGCGACTACGCGACCTCACTGATGCTAATATTATCCCTGTTGTTCGCAATGCAAATATCAGCTACAAAAACTCCCTCAGGGGCTCCGAAGAGTTCATCTGCTCTGTGAGCATAGAAAGAAAAGGCGTCAGATATTTCTTTCATCAGCAAATTGTACGCACCCCAGACAACACTTTATGTGCAAGTGCTGTTATAGAAGTAGTTTGTTTGATAAATGGCAAGGTCTCAGCACCCAAGATGTTCGATCAGGCTTTTGCCAGTTACATAAATTGGGAAAAATAAATTCAATTATCTATAAATAAAACATTTAATC
>NZ_JAEPKU010000082.1 GCF_016652235.1 Dysgonomonas sp. Marseille-P4677 | reverse complement strand
GTATAAAAAGAGGTATAAAAATGGATAACTTTAGTCTAAGATTTGTTTTTGATAGAAAAAAGAGGCTAACTCTACTAATAAACAGGGCTTGCTACAAATTGAAGTTAGAGAAAAAGGAACGTCTAATAAAGTTTTTATTTCTACAGGTATAAAATTACTCTCTCATCAATTCATAAAAAAGAAAGGAGAAATAATTAGAGATGTGGAAGCTTTTTCTCTCTCGGACAGATGTAAAAGTTTGCAAGATATAAAAAGGATGGGATAAAGGGCCGGAGGAATCTGTTATCTCAGTCGTTACATTTATTGAAAATGAATTAAAGAGACGTGATCCTTCCTTAACTGTAATAGCTCAAAATAAATCACTAATGAAAAAGAAATGTTCTTATTCTAAAACTCAAATGTAACTCCAATTGTAGGAACTATTGTTGAGCTTGTACGTTTCAATGTTTTCATTTCGTATCTCTGCTCTTCTATCGGAGCCTCAGGATTTATAATATTACCCGTACTCAGTACTACATCCTGATTTTTGAACGAACTACCTGTGATATTTTGCAAATCGACATAAAGTCCGATCATAAAATTTTTTATATAAAAAGTTTTATCGGCTCTTATATCCAATTGCGTATATGAAAAGCTTCTTTTAGCATTGTATTGTTTATAATCGAAATACGGTTTACCCAATGCGTTCCAAGCAACAACGAATGATGATTTATCAGTATCATAAGGTGTATAAGGCGCCCCTCCAATTGATTTTATTTTTGCTCCTATACTCCAGTTTCGTGGAAGATAGTAGGTCCCTGTCAAATTAAAGATGAAACCATTGTCCCATGCCGAAGCGACCGATTCTCCGTCAAGTTTATCAAATTGGCTCTTGAATAGTGTAAAAGAAGACGAAACATTTACTTTACGCATAACGAGCCATCTGGCCAGCAATTCAACTCCATAACTTTTCCCTTTCGATTTTGAAATAAGATACTCATTACCAATCACCCCATAATCATCCCCTTTGCTCATAAGAGGAATTCCATCCTCAATGGATAAAGGCATTTTGTCATAATGTTTGTAGAAACCCTCCAAAGATATTTCAATATTCTTACGAAGCGTAAAATTGAACCCTCCCGACAGTTGCTCTACTCTCATATATTCCAAATCTTTATTTACATATACTCCGTCATTATTCTTAAAACCTAAAGCAGTGAGGGGAGGTAATTGAAAATAACGACCTACATTGACGCTTGCATTTAAATTGTTTATAAGATTGTATGACAGAGATAAACGTGGTGAAACTTGCTGATAAATTTTATTTGTACTTGAAGAATACGAAGCCGCATCAGCTCTTAGTCCCAATGAAGCTTTAAATTTTTCGTTTGACGAAATATAATCAATATTAGAGAATACTCCCCACTTGGCAAAGTCCAACTTAGTATCATAATTCCAATTCACATCTTTCCCTTCAAGATAGAGTAGCTGAAAACTTTTATTATCGTATTGGACATAATCAAGGTTCAAACCTGCATTAATCTTCCAATTCCCCAGACGAGCTAAATTCTCGAATCTAAATTTAGATTCCTGCTCCAATGATTTGTACTTTAACCTTAAATTATCAGGATCGCTTTCATCGTTATCTTGATACTTTACATTACGATTGTTCAAATAACTATGGCTCAAAACAAGGGTCTGCGTATTAATTTTGCTGTAATGCTTATATACAGCACCCAAAGTAAAAGTTTCCTGCTTTATCGTGGGGAGATATCCGAGTATGTATTCGGCATCATCAGAGGTTGCTCTATCATTGAGCTTCATATCATCCAAACCTCCTAAGCCTATAAATGTGAGTTCATGAACAGGAGAGAATCTTGTTTTTATTTTAAATAAGGCATCATTATATGTAGGCAAAAAAGGCAATCCTATCATATCAAAAAGAAATTCAAGATAAGAGCGTCTGACTGATACGAGGTATGTGGTTTTCTTACCTAAAGGTCCATTAAGTGCTACAGATGCTTCTGATGCCCCCATCGTTGCTTTGAAGGATAATTTTTCAGGATTGCCATCACTTAGTTTAAAATCTAAAACTGAACTCAAGGCATCACTACTATATGAAGGAAAAGCTGCCGTATAAAAATTCACTTCTCTTATAAAGTCTGCATTTATAATGCTCATAGGTCCCCCCGATGCCCCTTGTGTGCTAAAATGGTTTATATTTGGTATTTCTATACCTTCTATATAAAAGCTGTTTTCGGCAGGTCCTCCACCCCTTACGACTAAATCATTTCGATAACCGGATGGAGAGAAAGATACTCCGGGATAAGATTGTACAATCCGGGAGATATCACGGTTCGCTCCCGGACTTTTTTCTATTTCCTGCGAACTGATTATGTGCAAACCGACAGGGCTTTCAGTTGTGCGTCTAAATGGAGACGGGTAAACATTTACTGCAGCCACTTCATTGATACTTTCTTCAAGTTCTATATTCACATATAAATCATTTACTGTTAAAAGGTATTCAGGCGTTATTTCTGTTTTATATCCAATAAAAGATACCTGAAGGGTATAAGCTCCCGGATTCAGATTACTTATCGAAAAATATCCGGTCGAGTCGGTTTGAGTTCCAATTGTTGTTCCTTTTATTATTACACTGGCATAGCTAACTGGCAAACGATCACCCTTATCTATCACTGATCCTTTAATGGAATGTTTTTGTTGAGCAAAAATCCCCACTGATACAATTAATAAAAGAAATATAATTGAGTATGTTTTCATTGTCATATATCTGCATATAATATAAAAATCAGCCTTATAGGTAAAGATAATATTTAATCGATTAATAAAATAGTATTACTCCTAGCAAAATATCAATAATAAAGTTATTAGAATGGTATGCTTGGTCCCAAGATAATTTACACTCATTCTAGAGTTATATTAAACAATCAGAAGTCAACTATGTTTAAGAAGCTTTGAAGGAGATAATTTTATTATATTTATGATTCCAGAAAAAGAGAGTAGAATATTCTAATTATATCAAAGATCCTTATGAAAAAGTACTTTAATATATTATTTTCAATATTGATCTGTTTTTTAGTCTGATTTACGGCTAGTTATTTCCAGTCTGATTCTATACAATCTTGGTATCCATATCTTAATAAATCCTATTTAACTCCTCCTAATTATATTTTCCCAATAGCTTGGAGTGTAATTTACATATGTATGGGAACTTCTATAGGACTTATTCTGAATTCGGATAGTTTGCAAAAGAAACTATTGGTCTTGTATTTTGGAATACAATTGTTTTTCAATTTTACATGGAGCCTTTCATTTTTTTATTTGCAGAATCCTTTGTTGGGTTTTATAAATATAATTCTGTTAGATGTAGTTGTTTTATACTATGCTTTTAAAAGTTTTCTGGTACAGAGAACAAGTGCAATATTATTCATTCCATATATTTTATGGTTAATCCTTGCTACTTATTTAAATGCATATGTTTTGTTAAATAATTAAGTATGTAATGGCTCAAACACCCAATATTAACCTTTTAGGTGTAATATTAGGCTTTTTTCTTAACCGCATAAGATACATCACTGTATAACAATATGTTACCCGCTTAAATCTACAAACTGTCCATATGAGTCCTCAACTAAGTTTATTCCTATAAATCCAGAGTGTCATATAGTTCAATTGATTGTAATATCTCTAATATTTTCGTAACTTCGAAAGACATTATTTATTGAATTTAACAATAACAGTCAGTTTTTCTTTTACACTTTTAAATATGCCACAGTTTAAAGTATTTCACTTGTGGTCATTTAACTTTATTCGAGAATCTTTTAAAATCATTTTTCATGAATGAGCTTCAATATGAAAGTAGCCCTTACCTACTACAACACGCCCAAAATCCTGTCAATTGGAAAGCTTGGAACGATAATAGTCTGGAATTGGCAAAGAATACAAACAAACTCATTATTGTAAGTATTGGCTATTCGACTTGCCATTGGTGTCATGTTATGGAACATGAAAGTTTCGAAGATCAAGGCGTTGCAATGCTTATGAATGACTACTTCGTTTCGATAAAAGTAGACAGGGAGGAACGTCCCGATATCGATGCTCATTATATGAAAGCTGTACAATCCATGAGCCAGCGTGGGGGATGGCCTCTTAATGTTGTTTGCTTGCCTGATGGCAGACCTATATGGGGAGGAACATATTTTAGGAAACATGATTGGATAGATGCTTTAACGAAACTACATCTGTTTTTTATTGAGAATCCGGAAGAGCTATATAACTATGCCGAAAAATTAGATCAGAATATTGTTAATACGGGGAAAGCTCCTGTTAAAACAGAAGAAAAGAGCGATTTTGATTTACCAAGTCTGATTGAGGCTTGGTATCATCATTTCGATCGAGTGTATGGAGGCTATGGCCGAGCTCCTAAGTTTATGATTCCTAATAGCCTGATTTTTTTGCAGAGATACAGCTATCTTAAAAGTGATAATATTGGCCTTGATTTTATAGACTTGACACTAACCCGTATGGCTTGGGGTGGCTTGTTCGATACTGTGCAAGGCGGATTTTCGAGATATTCAGTCGATGAACAATGGCATATTCCTCATTTCGAGAAAATGCTTTACGATAATGCTCAACTTCTATCCCTTTATGCCGATGGGTATAAACGGACAAAGAATCCTTTATACAAAGAAGTTCTTGAGAAAACAATAGATTTTATAACGGGTGAGTGGAGCAATGGTGAAGGCGGATTTTACTCCGCTTATGATGCCGACAGTTTGAATGAGTCTGGAAAATTGGAAGAAGGGGCATTCTATAGTTGGATTGAGACAGAACTGGAGAACGTAATAGGAGTAGCGGACTTTTCTGTTTTTAAAGGAGTATTCAACATCTACCCTCAAAAGATATGGGAAGATAAATACGTTTTGCATCAAACAGAAACACTGGATAAAATAGCAGTTAAATATAAACTTTCTCTAGAGGAACTCCTTCACAAGAAGAGAGAATGGGAAGAACGATTAAAGAGCGAGCGAGAAAAACGATCAAAACCTCGATTGGATGATAAAACGCTGACAAGTTGGAATGCAATGCTTATTGTCGGATTCTTAGATGCTTATAGTGCTTTAGGAAACAAGGAATATTTAGCATTAGCTAAGAATATTTATCAATTCATCAATCAAAAGCTTGTTGACATAAAGCTAAATCTAAAGCATACTTATAAAGGAGGGAAAGCGACGATAGATGGATTCTTGGAAGATTATGCTTTTTACATCTCTGCATTGATTGCTCTGTACGAGTACACACTTAATACTGACTATCTGATCCAGGCAAAGGAGATCACAGATAAAGTAGTTGATGATTTTCTTGATGAGAAAAGTAAATTCTTTTTCTTTAATAAAAAAGATAATAGCGAATTAATCCATAATACAATAGAAACTGACGATGGTGTTATTCCTTCCGCAAACTCTCAGATGGTTCACAATCTTTTAAAACTTGGATTAATCTTTGGAGATACAAACTATAATAATATCGCCGAATATATGCTCGATACGATGAAGCATAATATCGGATATGCTCCCTATTATTCGAACTGGCTGTCAGCCGAACTATATAATTCAGAGCCAGCAGAACTTTTAATAAGTGGAGAAAACGCTTTGGAAGAAGTTCTGAAAATCAGGCAGAATATTATAACTAGAACTTTCATATTAGGCAGCAAAAGTGATACAGATATCCCTTATTTTAGAGGAAAGTTCAGAATGCATAGGACACAATTTTTTTATTGCACTGAGCGTATCTGTATGCAACCTCAAACATCAAATGAGTTTTTAAAAGAAAGCAAACTTTAATTTCTATATTCTCAGAATTATGTAGCTAAGGCTACTTTTAATACTCTGAAATCATATAAGTTAATCTAATCTATGAGCAGACAGAAAACAAAACAATAAAAATGCCGCCTAGCTTTTTTCTCTAAAATAGTTAGGATATCCATTTTTTGTCTTAAATCCTCGCTTTGCTACTGATAAAAGAGGAATTATCTAATTTTCAATCGTATCTTTGCTAAGTACTTTGTACATGTAAGAAGCGTTTTTATTTGTTTTTTAGGAATTATAAAATTAACGCTCCCTTGTTTATGTATAGCAATCTAGTTAAGTACTAAAAAATCAAGATGCCTTCAATAAATGTTTCAATTAAACAAAGCAGCAAGTAAATTTAACTACCGATTCGCATTATTAAATTTATAGTTAGTAAGAATATCATGGACATGGACAACGAAGAACTTGTAGCGGCTATCATTAGAGGATCTGAAGATGCATTCAAGATCATATTTAACAATTATTACCAAGGATTAGTTCGCTTTGCATTCTCATATACCAATGACATTCATATAGCAGAAAATATAGTACAAGAGTCATTTATTCTTCTTTGGCAGAAGCATGAAGAAATAGATGAAGACTCTAACATCCAAGCTTTCTTAATACGTATTGTTAAGCTAAAAGTTTGGAATCATATTGAAAAACAACGTCGGCGAATTATTATCCAGAAAGGCATATACGATGATATTGTACGTGAGATGAATCTGAAACTTTATACTTTAGATACAATAAATACGACATCGCTATATATAGACGAAATCAAACAAATAATAGCCCGAACATTAGAAGAGTTACCTGAGTTAACCCGCAATATTTTTACACTGAGCAGGGAAGAATACTTATCAAACAAACAAATTGCAGAAAAAATAAATCTTTCTGAAAAAAGCGTAGAATACCATATTTCAAACACTTTAAAACGACTTCGAATCTCTCTATCCTCATATTTAAAAAGCATTATTTTATTCAATCTGTAAAAAAAAATCATTTTCTTTTAGGGATAGATGAGTTTCATCAAATATATAAGTATGGATGACATTCAAATATTAAAATATCTAAAAGGAGAAACTACTCCTCAGGAAAAAAAAATGTTTCTTGACTGGATAGACGAATCAGATGAGAACATGGCTTATTATCGTAATATACGAGAGTTGTGGGATATGTCTCTTCTTACAGGTGATTATACAAATATTAATAATGAGGAAGCCTTTATTAAAATAAAGAGTGAGATTTTTGATAAACAAGAGAACGAAAAACCTAGACGCCGTTCTATACCAGGTATTTTGATCAATATTGGAAAAATCGCAGCTGTAGCAATAATAGCGATATTGGTTTCCCAATATTTTTATCAGATAAATGAAAATAAGAACTATGTTGGTTATAATAATATAGAAGTACCTATCGGAGACCGTGTAAAAATTTTACTGCCTGATGGTTCTACCGTATGGTTAAATTCGGGTACAAGAATATCATACCCTGAAAAATTTACAGGAGATCAACGTATTGTAACATTGAATGGGGAAGCCCAGTTTGAAGTTACAAAAAATGAAAAGAAACCATTTGTCGTAGAGACGTCACATCACTCCGTTAAAGTACTAGGGACTGTTTTTAATGTTTATGCTTATAACAATAGTGACCTATTTGAGGCTACATTACTAGAGGGGTCTATTTGGCTTGAAAATAAAGATAATAAACAAGAAATTATAAAGATGAGACCAGGTCAGCAAGCTATTTTTGATAAGGCAACTCATAAAATGATTATACATGATGATATTAAATCAGATAACCTGGCTTTATGGATATCCGGATATTTTTCATTTGACAAGATAAAATTCAGTGAGATGTTAGAAAGGTTAGGACAATACTATAATAAAAAGATAGAAATAAGAAATTCTCAGATATCGGACTACGAATGTACCGGTAAATTTAAATCAGGGGAGCCACTTGAACATATACTGAATGTAGTAAATGTCAGTAAACCTTTTAAATATAAAATTACTGAAAAACATATAATTATATACTAACCTAAAAAAAATGCCTATGTAACAAAACCGCTTAAAAAAAAGAGCGGGTAGATGTTCGCACCATCTTCCCGCCCAGGAATTCACTGTGTCAAACTTAGATTTTAAAACAATGAAAAAACAAAATTATGAAAAATCTTAATCTAATACATGTTTTCATTCAAAGAAAACAATTAATTCAAATTATTTTATTTATGAAACTTTTCATTATGTTTTTCCTATTAGGGACATCATCCCTATTTGCGATAGAGGTAAACTCCCAGACAATGAAAGTTAGCATTCATCACAATAACTCTAAAATATCAGAGATATTAAATGATATTGAAAATCAAAGTGATTATCTTTTCTTTTATAACCATAAAGAAATCAAATCTGACACCAAAGCTTCCATCAATGTTGAGGATAAAACCGTATCATACGTTCTGGACAAGCTATTTAAAGATACAGATGTGAAATATTCTATGCTAAACAATCATATTGTTTTATCTACAAACATCTCAATAAATACTGTAATAAAAAATGGTGAAAAACAACAAAGTAAAGAAATTACAGGAACGGTAAAAGATGAAAATAGCGAACCCTTAGCCGGAGTTACAGTTCTCGTAAAAGGCACTACATCGGGAACGGTTACAGATGAGAATGGAAAATTTATGATTCGTGTTCAGAACAATCAATCAATAACACTCATTTTTTCATTATTGGGATTTATCGTTCAGGAAGTAAAAGTAGGAGATAAAACAGAAGTACACGTCATGATGCAGGAAGATCAAAAGCTACTTGATGAAGTGATTGTGGTCGGTTACGGTACACAGAAACGGTCAGACTTAATTGGATCAGTAGCCTCTGTGTCTCAAAAGGACTTAGGAGGACGAGCTACATTAACAGTCCAGGATGCATTGCAGGGAAAAGTTCCTGGAGTAATGGTATCTCAAAATAATGGACAGCCGGGTAGTACACCAACTGTTCGTATCCGTGGTATTGGAACCCTGAATAATAATGATCCTTTGTATATCGTTGATGGTGTTCCAATATCGAACGGTGCAGATATAATAAATAATAAAGACATAGAGTCTATCGAGATATTGAAAGATGCAGCATCCGCTTCCATTTATGGTTCACGGGCGGGCAACGGAGTAATCATTATTACCACAAAAAAAGGTATGTCCGGTAAGCCAACTGTTTTCTATGATGGAAATATCGGATATCATGAAGCCTCCAAACAATTGGATCTATTGAATGCCAAGGACTTTGCTATGATCAGTGATGAAGCTTTAGTAAATGGCGGAAAAGATCCTTATTGGAAAGGATCAACAGGAAGAGCTGATACTGATTGGCAATCAAAAATATTCCGCAAAGGTTTGATACATAGCCATTCTGTTGGTGTCAGAGGGGGTAAGCAGGACATTCGCTATTATTTGGCGGCTGGATACGATGATCAGCAAGGTACTCTTAGGGAAACTAACTATAACAGATACAGCATAAAATCCAATTTAGATGTTAACGTGAGTAAGCGTTTGATCGTAGGCATGAACCTCAGTTATCTTTACAGTACAAGCCTTGATATTGAACAGGGTGCAAACAGTGTATTAATGAATGCTGTTAGGATGCCGGCAACAGTTCCTGCTTACAATGAAGATGGAACATTAGGTTATCCTGTGGGTAATGAAGGTGATGGGCAAAACCCAATTGGCTATGCTAAACGTTCCAAGTCGCGTAGTAATTCAGCCAGGGGATTGGTAAATATCTATGCCAAATATGAATTCTTTAAAGGGCTCCTTCTTCATTCCAATTTCAGTGCTGATATATGGAATGGTGATTATTCTCGCTTTTCGCCAACATTTAATGAAGGAAATGCAAAGAATCAGATAGCATCACTCTCGGAATCATATAGTAAAAACAAAAATATCACGTTTGAAAATACTTTATCATATAATAAAACACTTGATAAAGCACATCAAATTTCTGCGCTGATTGGTCAATCAATAATTACCTTCGATGAGAAGTCCACTTCCGCTTCAAAAAAAGGATTTATTTCTAATGATGAAAACATGCGTTACTTTAATGCCGGAACTGAACAAGATCAGGTGTCGGGAAGCAGAGGTGACTGGGCACTGCTTTCATATTTCGGACGGGTGAATTACAATTTCGATAACAGATACCTTTTTCAATTTAATGTTCGCACAGACGGATCTTCACGTTTTGGACCTAATAATAAATGGGGAGTATTTCCTTCTGTAGCTCTTGGTTGGCGTCTGTCAGAAGAGAAATTCTTGAAAAATACAAATTGGTTGAGTAATCTGAAATTACGGGCAAGCTATGGAGCTTTGGGTACAATGCCTTCCTCTTATTATGGTTTTACATCCAGTTTAAATCAGTCAAAATATATTCTTGGAACTTCGCAAAATGTCGTGATAGGCTATCATCCCGGCAGTACAAATAATGATGACTTCAAATGGGAAACAACCTATCAAACCAATGCAGGCGTGGATGTAGGTTTGTGGGATAATAAATTATCGTTTACAATCGAATATTTTAATAAATACACCAAAGATATTCTTCAAACACTACCAATTCCGGGTATCGCCGGTACAGGCAGTAGTTTAACAAATATAGGGGAAATGAGAAATAGAGGAGTCGAAGTTACAGTAAATTACACAAACCAAATCAATGGATTTAATTATTACATAAGTGGTAACATAGCTACATTGAATAATAAGATCATGAAGCTGTTTGATAATGATGCGCCAATATCCTCAGGTAATTGCCGTACTGAAGTGGGGCGCAGTATTGGGGAATTTTATGGCTATGTCACTGATGGGTTGTTCCAAAATCAGGCGGAAATTGACGCATATAAATTGCAGCCTTTAGCAAAGCCGGGTGATGTGCGCTTCAAAGATACAGATGGAAATGGAAAACTAGACGCAGAGGATATGGACTTTCTGGGTAGCCCAATTCCGTCTGTTACTTACAGTCTAAATCTGGGATGCGACTACAAAAACATAGATTTATCATTGTCTTTGTTAGGCGTTGGTGGAAACAAAATATATTATTCAGGAAGATCCTATTTGATAAATGGTGGAAATACCTTTAATAAATCAACCGAAATATTGAACCGTTGGCAAAAAGAAGGAGATAAGACTTCCATTCCACGTGTATCCGTAACTAATGCAAATGATAATTTCCGCCGTTCAGATTTGTTCATAGAGGATGGTTCTTATTTACGTCTGGGCAATATTCAATTAGGATATTCAGTTAGTTCTCAATGGCTAAATAAGATAGGGTTTCAAACCATGCGCATGTATATTTCAGCAAATAACCTGGTAACATTCACAAAGTATAAAGGTTATGATCCTGAAATAAGTATTTCCAACGCACTTAATGGAGGTAATGATCAGATAACATATCCTGTTCCTCGCACAGTTCTTTTCGGATTAAGTTTTACACTTTAAAATTTTAGACATGAAAAAATATATATCAATAGTGCTTATTCTCGCACTTATATTTATTGGATGTAATGATTTATTAGATAAAGAACCCTATGGATCTTTTTCGGCTTCTTCTTTCTACAAAACAGAAAGCGAGGCTGTTATGGCTGTTAATTCCATTTACGATCAGTTACAAAATGGGAATGTTTACAGTACATTCGGTCTTATGATACGTAATGTCTGGTCAGACGATGCAGAAAAAGGAGGCGGAGGTCCCGGTGATACACCTCAACTAGAAGAATTCAATAGCTTTCAGATACTTTTGTCGAACAGTCTTGTAGATGGAACATGGAATGCCATGTATGCCGGTATTTTCCGTGCTAACACAGTAATAGAAAAGGTAGGGGGAATGACTGATTTCAACCTTAAAAACCGACTATTGGGAGAAGCTAAATTTTTACGGGCATTATATTATTTCAATTTGGTTACTCATTTTAATGGTGTTCCATTAGTTACTTCTACTGACGTTTCGCAATTGAAAACCATTACACGATCACCCGCACAAGACATATGGAGTATGATCGAAACAGATTTACTAGATGCCATAAACTCGCTTCCTCTAGCTTATGATGCCTCTGATGTTGGTAGGGCTACCAAAGGTTCTGCGCAA
Source organism: Dysgonomonas sp. Marseille-P4677 (assembly GCF_016652235.1). Lineage (GTDB taxonomy): Bacteria > Bacteroidota > Bacteroidia > Bacteroidales > Dysgonomonadaceae > Dysgonomonas. Next base: position 6,366 of record NZ_JAEPKU010000082.1, on the reverse strand, counting down.
GGTCTGCTCGGAAGAACCTATTTATTTACAAAACAGTGGCAGAAAGCAGCTGATGTGTACTCCGAAGTTATTAATTCAAACACATACCAATTAATGGATGACTACTCTGTTAATTTTTTGGATAAAGAAGGGGATAATTTACCTGAATCTGTTTTTGAAGTTCAGTTTGCCTCTGGAACGGGAAGTACATCCAATAGCTTTGAATATCATGGATGGGTTAGGCCACGTGATGTTCCATCTATTGGATGGGGTGGTAATGGATTTGTACTTCCTACACAGTCTTTAGCCGATGCTTTCGAACCAGAAGATTCTCGTCGCAAAGCTACACTTTTAAATGATGGAGATGAGGCTTTTGGTACAACATACAGTTCTTCATGGAGTCCAACAGGACATAATACCAGAAAGTATATTTACGGACCTGAGGTCATTCATCAAGAAGCAGATGCCAATTTCAAAGTTATCCGTTATTCCGAAATTCTTTTGGGTTATGCCGAAGCGATTTCAAACGGAGCAAACGGTAAAGCCAACATTACAGGACTAGAAGCCTTAAATAAGGTTCGACGTAGGGCCGGACTCGATGATATTGCAACATTATCTTTTAATTCTATCGTTCAAGAACGCAGGGTTGAGTTTGCACTAGAAGCTGTGCGTTTCTTCGATCTTGTACGTTGGGATATTGCCAAAGATGTATTAGGTCCTAATTTTGATGTTAATCATGATGAATATATGCCTATACCTCTAAACGAGATTTTATTGAATCCTAATTTGGAGCAGAATCCTGGATATTGATATTCCTAAATCTAACAAACAGGCAAGCCTATTGTTTTACATCCAGCTTGCCTGTATTCTCCATTTTTAATTAAAGAATTTTTATACTTAACATTTATTAAACATGAATGCAAGGAATGTTATATTCTTATTATTGCTAATCCTTTCTGCTTGCAAAGAACAGAAGGAAAGCCGAATCGAAGGAGATTACGAACTTAATACTCTATTAGAGGAAGATACAAAGATATATTTTTCCGGCTCTCGCCAAAGCGAAAAACAAGCATATTTACAGGTAGAACAAGGCGGAATTCATTTGATATTACAAGAAGGGAAACAAATAACATTGCTTAAAACCATAAAGGGTGAAATATCTTATCCTTGCTCTGTCCGTATCCTAAGAAATGGTAGTTATTTTCGCTTTTGGGTAGGTAATCTTACAGCATGGATACGTGGTCCTTTAGGCGAGTGGAAAGGAGTATATGAACCATCAGACAACGAAGTTTACGCCATAAATAAAAAAGATAAATATCCCGAACAGTTTATCGTAAAAAAACGCGAATGGATGACTCCCGCACCTCAAACAACCATTGCTTATGGACCCGAAGGTTCTTTCTATGAATCTCAGGTCATTCCCGGATCCATACTTGAATACGAAGATAAATATTACATGTACCTAATGACTGGAATGAAAGGTGAACAGGAAGGTAGCTCGCGGCGAAACATTGGTCTTGCAGTAAGTGAAACTTTGTCAAATTGGACTGTTCTGCCACAGCCTGTGATCAAGTATGAGGATACATCTTATGATAACCTTTATGTCAACGGTTCTGTTGTCACACCCGATGGAAAGATAGCAGTCATGTTTTCCGCGCAGTCGTTTCCCGAATGGAAAGGTTTTATGTTGGCAATAGCTGATCGTCCCGAAGGACCATTTACGTTATACCAAGACAATCCTGTTTATAAACATGAAAACGCAGCCCACGAATTTGATCTCGTAGATTTGAAGGATAAACGGATAGAATACCGGGGCCAAGAATACCGTTATATCCTATTTTATGCCGGTTTTACTCCCAAGCCAAAGAAGAACCTTGCCGGAGATAAGGGATACTTACTCTATAGCAACAATCTGTTGAATTGGGTTAGCCATATTGATAATCCTGTTTTTGAACCTGAAACAAAAGATAACTGGGATGCAGCTCATGTACGCCCTCGTTCACTGAACAGGATTGGCGACTACTGGTATTTATGGTACGAAGGTGTTAACAGTTGGACTCCACCCGGGATGAAAGGTGATACATGGTACGATGTCATTGGACTTGCACGTTCTAAAGATCTCGTTCATTGGGAATATCATCCACGCAATCCTGTTCTTGCAACTGCCGGACAAGATGAAAATATCTGTGGATATTCATGGACAGGCTGGCCTCGAATGGTAATCAAAGACGAAATGGCATGGGTGTTTTATTGTGGGCACCATAAGAAAAATGTATCAACCACATACAAAACTATTCCAGTGAAAAATTTAACCGACTGGACAAGTGATTTTTTAATAGATGAAAAACAGTAGATATGAGAAATATTTTATTTTGTATTATATTCTTTGGGCTGGTAGGACTTCCTCTTTTAGCTCAAGAATCGACAAGAGACTTAGTAGATGAAAGCCGTATAGACAAACGTCACTGGCAGTATTTTGGTTGGGAAGAAGATCATCCTAAAGCCATATCATTAATGGGTGGGGGCGTTTATCCGCGTCGTCCACGCTTAGATAAAAACGATGACCATAGTTGGGAGTTTAGTCGCAAAGCATGGCATAAAAATAGCGCTGATCCTGTATTTTTTTTGCTGAGTGTTGACGGCTCGGAGCCTTACTATCCGGACGAGACCTCTCCATTCAGGCGAAAGATAATCCACTGGAGCCTTGCTGAAAATTATTTGCCTTTCCCTGTTTCAGTATGGGAAAAGGATGGGATTGAAATAAAGATTACACACGTAGGGAAGAGATTATTGAATCATAGTGTTAATGCAGTTTATACACAAGTAAAATTAACAAATACTAGTGAGACTGCACATAAAACACAATTGATAATTAATGGGAATAAAGTACAGGAAAGAGTTTTTTCTCTCCAGTCAGCAAACTTACAAAAGAGGGATGCAAACCAAGTATTTCTTTCCACAGACATTTCCGCTGGTGAAAGCGTAGTATATGAATTTGTTTTACCCGCAAATGGAGAAGGTAATATCCAGTCAATCCTTGATGAAGGAGGTTTTGACAAACAGTATACATCTGAAAAAGAAATAATTGACAGGCGACTGGAACAATTCACTCATCCGGTTTCTCTTCCATATGAAGAACTGATAAACCTTTGGAAAACAAGTCAAATGAATATGTGGAATGCTACTGTGAAAACACCTGTGGATTATGAACAGCGCGGTAGTGGCGGAAATGTTTACGGTTTCTACCAATACGACCGTGTATTTGACCACGATGTTCCCGATATGGCTATTCAATATATTATAGAAGGAAACTGGGATGTTGCCCGCCAAATCATGAATGGAGCTACCTATGAACGTCTCTCGAAAGGGCTACTCGAAAAAGAAAAGTATAATGATGCCATACCCAAATATCTGATAACTATGGCTCAATACTTGCAAGTAACAGGAGATAAAGCATTTTTTACAAAAAAATTAATAGAAAAATTGAAACGTTGCGCTCGTGCTGTTCAGGACATGCGCAAGGATCAACTTAGTCCCGATTTAGAAGAGAAACGAGCTTACGGATTAATATTAAAAGGCAGCACACTTGACAATGGGAGTGAATATCTGATTGTCGATAATTTTGCAGCTCTGCATGGATTAGCTGCTTATATATATATATGTAACCAACTCGGACAAGTCACTGAAGCGAAATGGGCACAAACTGAGATGGAAGATTTGAATAACTGCCTGAACAAATCTTTGGACATTTCCATGGAAGAGTCCGGGACAGACTGGTATAATGCGTGTTTTTCGTTCGATTATGATTCTGTCCTCGTCAGCGGACCAGGTAACTGGTTCGGAACCACTTTAATGATGCCCACTTTTCCATGGAATGCTTATTTGAAAGGCTTTGATTTAGGAGGTACATGGAAAAATCATTTTGACCCTTCCGTTGAAAGATGGTTGGAAGAAACCCGTAATTTCGGTTGTGAGCCGGGGTCTTTCGGAGCTTGGTGGGGAGCTAAGTATGGATCTATATATAACCCTGGAATGGCAATGCCTTTGCTTATTTCTGATAAACATCGTACTTTGGTTGCACAATCTATCGAGTGGTTACTAGATAACCAATCTTCACCCTACCATTGGGGAGAAAGTTTTCACAAGCCACAGCCTGCTTCAGACTGGACTCGTCCGGAAGTAGATTTAGAAACGTGGGGATTAGGGTTTATTCGTCAGGCAATGCTTCAACTTTGCATTTCCGTCCATGTAGATGGTACAATCATACTTGGGCGTGGTATTCCTGATAAATGGCTTGAATCGGGGAAACCTATTACATGGAAAAATGTTTATATTAATAATGGGAAAAAATTTGATTTCAGCATTCGCAAGGATAAAGAGATGATTTATATTAACATTTCGGGGGATGATTCCGATGGTAAAATTATTGTTGATTTACCGATGTTTAAAGGTAAGAAAATTGAAAAACCAGGGAATACCAAAGAAATAGTCATCGACCTAAAAAAACACTTAGCGGAAGAGAATTTACAGTTTGATATATCTAAAATGCCATTTAGCCGTTTTAACTCATATCTTGGTATTTCTGCAAGAAATGAAGAAGGACGAATTTATCTTCATTGTGCCAGACGTCTTTTTGGAGAAGATAAAGTATTTGAATTAAAATTCTTTCAGGAAGATAAGGTTGTGAATCCTGAAATCATTTTCAAACCCTATTGTCTTCAGTTCAAGAAAGGCTTATCGGTAGCAACTTTATATCTTAAAGGAGAAAATAGTCTGATTATAGATAGTCATGGATTAGATATTAAGATGGAACAATTTGAACTTCCCCGCAAAAATGGAGATACGCCTGAAGAATATCCATTAGCTTATGGAACGAATATAGGAAATAACCATTTTAAAATTATCTCTGTCAATGCACGGTTTTATACAGATATTCATCTTTTCAATGGCTCGGGGGAATTCCATGGGCCTATTAGGAAAAACGAACGGGGAGGTGAAATAGATCAAAAAATTCACCTTATGTTAAAAACCGATAAAGATAAAAAAATATTGAGTGAGGTACATATCGCACCATTCGAGCGGCATAAAAATTCATTCAAAGTACCAAATGTAAAAAAAGACATTTCCGAAATAAAAGCTAATTGGGAAGAAGTTCTAGAAAAAAGGCCTAACGCTCCGGACAAATATCGTACTTCCGCTATCCGTTCTTGGTATAATCTATGGTCGTCGACTGTGCCGGCAGGGGGGAATTATAAGCATCCTACAGTGGTTATGTCTATGGAATTTATGTCGTCGGTTTGGTCATGGGATCATTGTTTCAATGCATTATCCACCTCTCTTTATGATGTACAACATGGATTGAACCAATTCTTTTTACCATTTGAAGTACAGTCTTCCACCGGTGTTTTACCCGACTATGTCAATCCTGATCTCGAAATCGTTTGGGGAGTAACTAAGCCCCCTATTCACGGTTGGTGTTTTGCTAAGTTGATGGAACAAAACTCCTTGAATAAGGAAGTATTGAAGAAGGCCTATCGTCATTTGGAATTGTGGACAAAATGGTGGTTAGATTATAATGATTCTGACAGCGACGGAATACCGGATTACCCAATGGGCTGTGATAGTGGTTGGGATAATGCAACTGTGTTCGATTTAGGTTACTTCGTAGAATCTCCCGACTTGTGTGCTTTCCTGATTTTACAAATGAATACGCTTTCAAAAATTGCCACAAAATTGGGAGATCAAGAAAATTCGAACAAATGGGCTGAAAAGTCAGTCAGTTTATATGAAAAGTGGATTAATCACAGTTGGACCAAAAACGGATTTGTCGCCAAGATAAGTCATACAGATCAGTACGACATCGATCCCACTAGCCTAATAACGCTTGTGCCACTCGTGTTGGGAGACAAATTAGAACCGGCTAAACGGGACTTGATGATAACACGCCTAAAGAAACATTTTCTTACTGATTATGGGCTGGCAACAGAAAAGTACAAAGGTCCATATTATAAAGCTGATAATTATTGGAGGGGGGCAATCTGGGCTCCAAGTACTTATCTTATTATAGATGGATTATTAAAAGCAGGAGAAAAAGAGCTTGCTACAGAAATAGCCAGGCGTTTCTGTGACATGATAGCTTCGGATGCCGACGGTGACTTTGAGAATTTCGATGCATTGACAGGAAAAGGGCTCCGGGCTTCGGGTTACACATGGACATCGAGTGTAAACATACTATTGCTTAAGCTATTATCCGAATTGTAAATTCTAATATTTACAAGAGTCTATATAGCTACTATATTGATTAAATGTAAAAAACACTGAATCTTTCCGTCTCTTTTACTTTTTATTGTAGATAAAACTAATAATTGAAAAATAGTATATAGAAAC
>NZ_JAEPKU010000081.1:10239-18412 GCF_016652235.1 Dysgonomonas sp. Marseille-P4677 | reverse complement strand
GTTTACAGCATATTACACCTAACAAAAGAAAATATTATTTTTTTTTGATTTCATTTATGGAATTCTGTAAACAAATTACTCTATAGATTATAAAACAAATATATAAATCAATATATTTGTAAAAAGGGGGATATGTGTCGCTCTCCTTTGGCGACGCATATTAATGTCTATACATTAATGAAAAACAGTATGGTGAGATTTATTAAGTATACCATATTCTCGTTTATGGTTCTGACAATAGTAATAGGACTAGCTTCTTTTATTAACGAAAATGAAGCTGTGAAAGAAATCCGCAGATTTAACGCCGACTTGTTTAGAGAAATAGGATACACAGACGATGAACTGAGCTTATTCTGTGATGTTGCCTTTATGCACGAAGACACGCGTATCCGAAAATGGGACAGAGATATAAAGGTAGAAATAAAAAATATCGCTGACCTGAGTGATAAATCGATTGCCGAAGTCGACTCGGTGATTGCCATACTAGCCCCGCTACTAGCTCCCATAAAAATAGAACGTGTAAGAAGCGGTGGTAACCTCCACGTATACCGTAAGGTATCGGAAGTGGTGTCGCACAAAATCAAGTCTCACCCACGTCCTGTATGTCTCAATGGAATGGCAAAGATTAACGGGAAATCAGACCGCTCGTGGAGTATCAATTATGCATGTATATACGATGGAGCCCACTCGAACTCACAAACGCTGTTGCACGAGTTTGAACACGCACTCGGACTCGATCATCCCATCAAATTATATTCCTATTATGTAACTATCGGCAGATCGGTAATTCCTCAATATTTCAGATCGAAAGAAGATGTAAGAAGTTTTCTTCGCCAACCGTTTTACATTTCGGAACAAGAGAAGAAAGTAATAAAAATGTTATACTCCCCTGAAATAAAAGCGGGACTGCATATTGAAACATTTGCACGCAGAATGGAATTTACGGATGAAGATCGGATACGCTTGATTCCGGAAGCAAGTAAAAATTCAAGAATCGTTATTTATCCTTCACCCGAAGAGTATCATAGGTATGAAATAAAATAAGTAGTGTCTAAATTAAATAAGAAATCTAATATTCTTTATATCATTTATTAGACTAAATAATGTATTTTCGTAAAAAACTAATATATTTAACTATGAGAAATATTCTTGTTTTCAGCCTAATATTATCGTTAATATTGGCATGCTCCAAAGATGAGGAAAAAGAGATAACCTTAACCACTTCTGTCCAAGAACTGTTTTATACAGCAGATGAGGGAGAAAAGTCGTTCAGAATACAGTCAAACCACGAATGGACCATCAATAATATACCAGATTGGTGTACTTTAGACATAACAGAAGGCAGTGGTGACCAGCACATAACTGTTAAAGCTTTAGCCAATCCGAATGAAAGCGATCGAAAATCCGAATTGACAATTAAGGCCGGAAGTAAAACTATATCTTTAAAAATAACTCAATTGGCAAAAAATGTAACATTAGCTATTTCCGAATTCCAGCTAACATTTGCTGCAGAAGGCGATGAAAAAAGTATACAAGTAATAACAAATGAAGCCTGGACAGTGACGGATGCTCCAGAATGGATTATTCCCGATATAGGAACGGAAACCGATAGTGGAATATTAAAATTAAAAATAGAAGAAAATCTTGACGAAGCTCCGAGAGAAGCTATTCTAACAATTAAAGCGGGAAGTAAATCTGAACAACTGACTATCAAGCAATCCGGACTGGTTTATACATTAAATATATCATATGGCGTTATCAATTTCTTTTCTAAAGATGATCCTAAAGCAATAACTATCACATCTAATGGAAAATGGACTGTATCACCAGAGGCAACATGGTGTGTGCCCGACAAACAAGAGGGTATAAAAGATCAAACTCTTGCAGTATCGGTTCTGGAAAATCTTTCAGATAAAAAGAGAGAAACCGAAATTATTATAAAAGCCGGTAAGTTGACTAAAAAAGTATATATCAAGCAAGGTAGATTTATAACGGTTACAGATAATCCTTACCAGTTCAACGAAAGAGATAATGCCATACGTACCGGAGACAAGCTGATAGGAAGGCAAATAGAACATGTAGATCCCGGTTCAAAAGGAGAAAATATAGTATGGAATTTTAGTAATCTTAAAGTTACAAATAGCGCATATACCGTAGAATACTCCGATCCTCCGTTCGAAACAGGAACGAATGAATATATATTAGGAAGAACCCGATTTAAGCTAGCATCCACCGAACCTAATAGCTTAGTAGTCCGCACCGAGCACAATACAATGTACTCTTTCCATACCAAAGACAATCAGATACTAGCCTATGGACACGAAAACCCAAGTGTAATATTGGAATATAATCCTCGAATGATTTTCGGCAAATTCCCTACCTACTATGGAGATTCTTATAAATACGATTATAAATCGAAAGGGCTATATTCCGGTTCAGTAGGTATTGCCACTAAAGGATATATGGAAATGGAAGCCGACGCCTATGGCTCTGTTATATTTCCAACCGGAAAAATAGACAACGTCATAAGGATCAGATACACACAGCTTATCCAGGATGACTATTTACCGGGAAGCCAGCCGAGCGAACTCCCTCCCAATAAGAGTCTTTACACAATATACCGTTGGTATGCCAAAGGCTATCGATATCCAATCTTTGAAGTCATGAAAAGTGAAAACCTAAACGAGAACAAGACTATTTTTGAAACAGCTTTTTATTATCCACCCGAAGTACATACTTATCTGAACAAAGGAACAAAGTCTATGCCGATAAGAATATTGGATAATAAAGAGATCATAAAGAGGCTGGAGAAATGTGTATTCAAGCCTTGATCCGATATTAAAAGAAAAAGATAAGTAACATATCACATTTTCGACAATTGTAATAACTTTTATCAACTTCATCTATCACCTGTTAAATTAAAAATATATATAAAATCTGCATTATTAAAAAACTTACAGCTAAATTTAAGGGTTATAGTAAGGTATCTGTTTAATATTCACTTTTAAATTATTATACCTATGAAGATACACGAATATCAAGCTAAAAATCTTTTCTCGTCTTATGGCATCCCTGTAGAAAAATACGTATTGTGCAATGTAGTAGATGAAGCCGTTGCTGCATATGACCGATTAGCCATAGAACGGGTGGTTGTAAAAGCGCAGGTTCTGACTGGAGGACGGGGCAAAGCCGGAGGAGTAAAACTTGCGAAAAACAGAGAAGATGTATTTACCCATGCCAATGCTATACTAGGCATGAACATCAAAGAGTTTCCTGTAACAAAAATCATTGTAAGCCAGGCCGTAAACATCGGATCGGAATATTATGTAAGCTTTGTTATTGACCGCAATACCAAAACGGTAATACTGATGATGAGTGCCGAAGGTGGTATGGACATCGAAGAAGTAGCCAAGCATACACCTGAAAAAATACACCGCTTCAGTATCGATCCATTTATTGGCATTCCCGATTATCTGGCTCGCCGTTTTGCGTTCTGCCTGTTCGACGAAGTGACTCAGGTAAACCAAATGGCCGATATTTTACAAAAGCTATACAATTTGTTCATAGATAAAGATGCATCTTTGGCCGAGATCAATCCACTGGTACTCACCCACGAAGGAAACCTGATAGCCATCGATGCCAAAATGACTTTCGACGACAATGCCCTCTATCGTCAGCCTCAGATACAAGCCTTATTTGAACCTACCGAAGAAGAAAAAACCGAAGCCTATGCAAAAGAAAAAGGCTTTAGTTATGTGCATCTAGATGGTGAGATAGGATGTATGGTAAACGGCGCAGGTCTGGCCATGGCAACCATGGATATGATAAAACTATACGGAGGTACACCTGCAAATTTCCTTGATATTGGCGGCAGTTCCAACCCCAACAAAGTGATAGATGCTATGACCCTCTTGCTCAAAGACCCTCAAGTAAAAGTAGTGTTGATCAATATATTCGGTGGCATAACCCGTTGCGACGATGTGGCTTCAGGTTTACTCACCGCCTTCGAACAACTCAAAACCGATATTCCGGTTATTGTTCGCCTTACAGGTACCAACGAAAAAGAAGGCCGCGAGATGCTGAAAGGCACACGCTTCAAAGTAGCTGAAACAATGGGCGAAGCTGTACAGTTGGCAGTCAACAGTAAATAATTAGCGAATTAGCCTATTCGATAATTAGCAATTGTTTTGATATATCCATTTGCTAATATGCTAATTTTCAAATTTAAAAAATTAAACTTATGAGCATACTAATAAACGAATCAACACGACTTATAGTACAGGGAATTACCGGACGCGACGGTAGTTTTCATACCAGAAAAATGAAAGAGTACGGAACAAATATAGTAGGTGGCACTTCGCCCGGAAAAGGTGGTACGGAAGTACTCGGTGTACCTGTATTCAATACTGTATATGAAGCTGTGCAACAGACTCAAGCCGACACGTCTATTATATTCGTCCCCGCCCGATTTGCAGCCGATGCTATTATGGAAGCTGCTGATGCAGGTATCAAACTGATTATCTGTATATCGGAGGGATTGCCTACTCTCGATGCTGTTAAAGCTTACCGTTTCACTCAATTGAAAGGGGCTATGCTAATAGGCCCTAACTGCCCCGGATTGATGTCGCCCGATAAATGCCTTGTCGGCATACTACCCGGACAAATATTCAAAAAAGGAAATATTGGAGTCATCAGCCGTAGTGGTACTTTGACATACGAAGTGGTATATCAGCTGACGGCAAACGGTATGGGACAATCGTCGGCCATCGGTATGGGTGGCGACCCTGTGGTAGGACTTTATTATAGGGAGTTACTGGAAATGCTGCAAAACGACCCTGATACAGACGCCATAGTGATGATAGGTGAAATAGGCGGCAATGCCGAAGAACTGGCTGCCGCATATATCAAGAAGCATGTAACCAAACCCGTTGTAGGCTTTATTGCCGGACAAGCTGCCCCCGTTGGCAAACAGATGGGACATGCAGGTGCAATCATAGCCAGCGGATCGGGTACGGCAGCCGAGAAGATAGCTGCACTCGAAGCTGCGGGAGTAAAAGTAGCCAAAGAACCGGCTGATATTCCGGGGATGCTGAAAGAACGATTAAGTAAGTAAGATTTGTAAGTAAGAAGATGAAAGCCTCTTTGCTTGATGCAAAGAGGCTTTTTTATCTATAATCAGACATTCTTGTTAACACTCTTTTATGTTGATTATCCTGTTTTCTTACCAAAATTAAAATATGGAATTTCACTTCTATTTTACTCTATTTGTAAAAATAAACATTATGAAAATTATCTTATTAACATTTACTGCATTCATAATAATGACCTCATGTAAGAATAATGCTCATAAGCTGGAAACTAACGACAATATAAATTGGGAAACACTTAAAATTGAATCGAGAAGCCAGACTATTATAATTGACAGATATGAAGAATATGGAATACGAGATACTTGTGATTTTGAGGAAGTAGAAATAGACAAATCCTCTGTTCAATATAGGCCAATAAATAGAGGACAGGAATATTTTAAAATAACCCAACAGGAAAAAGACTCCCTGTTCAAATATGTTTATGATATAGTGACCAACCCGGTATGCACAGAACAATTTGCAACCTGTTATGTAGGTAATATATCTATCGGATTTAGTATGATTAACACAACCCGGATATGCAAATACAACTCTGTTGGGAATTGGACCACGATATCACCTTCAATGTATAGGTTATATTCCTTATTAAATGAGAAAACCAAGATTCCCGAATACTAGATCTATTAATCTTACCCTTCAATTGGCAATCCAACGCTTATTATATAAAGACGGTATACATTGGCTATAAATATCAATTACCTCGGCCAAAGACAACTGAATGTGGGATACTACTATCTCTTCTCCGTTCAGTATAAAACACACAGAACTCTGTGTCTGGTGTAAATATTCAACACTTTCATTTTGCAGACAGCTAATAGGAAACACCTCGTTATTACTTAAATAGTAGATATCTATTTTACTATATGACCATTCTTTATATCTATCTTTCATCAACCTGTAATTGGCATAATAAGTAAGTTTCCTTGTGCCGAAAACATATACCTCCCGACCATATGTATTCCATAAATACAGTCGAAACAAATAACCGCCACAGAGCCACGAAATTATAAAAGAAAAGAGAATACCAAATTGAAGCGGTTCGCCCGAAGGAAGAAAAAGAACTAAAATAATTATAACAGGTATCAAGAAAATAACAGATGCTGTAGTCAGTAAAATATATCGGGCATATCTCTTTTTCTTTGCTACTAACAGTTCCAATATTACCGATTGGTCTGATCCGACTGCTATTTTGTATCTATTCTCCATCAGGGAATAAATCAGGTAGCGTATACTTGTTTGTATCCAAGCGATATACATTTGTCTCTCTCAACTCAAAGCCAATGCTACGGTAAAGTTTATTGGCAGCCACCCTATCGGGCCGAGAAGTGAGATTAATGCTTGTCACTCCCAATTCGGCAGCAAAGCTTACGGCATGTCTAACCAGCAATTCACCGATCTTTTGACCTCGTGCCGAGGTATCGACCACTACATCTTCTATCCATGCCTTTTTGCCTGATGGCGTGTGTATTACAACAAGGGTTAAAGTACCCACTATCTGAGTATTGCGGGCGATGAACAAGTAATTGCCGGGCAAAGCAACCAGCTTTTGCAAATCTTCGCCACAGGGTATATTGCAATGAGGTGACAATTGAGGTATGAGAAGCGTAAAAGCCATTTCAATTTCATCGGTAATTTCCCCTACCTGTTCTATATATATCATTTTAATCTCATTTTTTATCTACACGAACAAAGATAATAAATAATGATAGCCGACAACTTCCCCTCAGGTATATTCTTCGGAACTATCCAGCTTTTAAGTAAGGGAAAAAAATAGATCTGTATACCAAAGTTAAAAGCCCCTCGAAGCGTCTAATTATGTTATTAAACACATATCAACCAATTATTTATATATATTTAAAGAAAGGGCCAATCACGCAGTGTTATTTTAACACAATAAATTTCTTTTTGGCTTTCATTTCCAGTATATTTGTAATGAAAAGGATAGCATAATTGCATAAGACTTGATTGGAAAGTTGTCGATTCATACTTAATTCATTACTTGATTTTAAATATAACTAACTCGACAGACGACTTGAGATAACGAAAAATATTTATCGTTGCAATCAAGGCTTCATCTTTTCATTCAATTTTTTTTAACGAAAAGGGCTTACGATACTATTATTGCATTGTAAGCCTTTTTTTGTTTTAATAAATCATAAAACGATAAAAAAGAAAAACGTCATTTTAACACAATATATTTTTATTATATATCATAATATATTAGTTTAGTGGCTAATAAAATGCCTTTTCGGTATACAAATGTTAAATATGATGATGATTTAGTTTTTTAATTAGAAGTTAATAAATGCAGGGTTTTCCTGTTTATATATCCATCCTTAACTTTACATAAATAAAGAGCTACACAGAGATAACTATTGTTAGAGAAGAGCTTGTAACATTATAGATATGTTACAAGCTTTTTATATTTATAGCCCCTATTTTGCTTATAAGTTTTAAACTATTGTTAATTCATTTAGTCTATATTTGTATAAAACAATCTGACAACTGATGAAACTACCACACTGCATACTTATTTTGATACTCACACTTATTCTTGCCGCATGCGGCGATGAGGACAACCCCATAGACCCCAAACCTACTCCGCCAAGCCCCGACCCTACCCCGAAAGAAAATATAGTTTTCACTCGTGACGGCGATTTGCTGCGTGCCGGAAAGGGTAAAACGGGCGATGTGGTATTCAATCGGGATGGAGACCTCATACGGGCCGGAGGTTCGAAATCGGGTGACGTGGTCTTCAACTTAGACGGCAACCTGATTCGTGCAGGGGAAACAAAGACAGGCGATGTGGTCTTTAATATCGACAATAATTATATTCGTGCCGGAGAGAAGCCTGACGGGGATATTGTTTTTAATCTGGATGAGGAGTATGTGAGAGGGGGTGAGAAAAAAATAAGCAAACAAATTTATACTCTTTATAGAGAATATGATGGAAAATGGGGTGTATATGCAGGAAACAAATTTTATGACTCTGCTGTATATACTCTTTATAGAGAATACGATGG
>NZ_JAEPKU010000081.1:0-10140 GCF_016652235.1 Dysgonomonas sp. Marseille-P4677 | reverse complement strand
CCAGGAAACAAATTTTATGACTCTGCTGTATATACTCTTTATAGAGAATACGATGGAAAGTACTCTTTGCTTGCTGGGAACTTATAATCCCCAGCAAACTAATACAATTAATTTCCCGACCAGCTATCAACTTGCACCATTTCATCCTGTACACGTAAAATATCGGTTACAGCAACCTTAGGGGCAATCTTAATAGATTTAATAGCATCTACCAGAGCATCATTGTCTATCGTGTTCGGACTGCTTATGGCAGGCATCTGTCCGCCTGCTTCAAACATACGGCGAAACGGAGGTTCGTAGCCTTGCGAGGCTTTGGAGAAGAAGCCGTTAATATCTGTAGGCGTAAGCTCTTTACTCTGTGAATTGATATAACGAACCAAGCCTAGATTCTTACTTGTAGATTCACGATTAACGACATATTCGCCGCCTTCTACTTCTATATTTGTACCTTCGATGCGCATGCCTCCTTCCGAGTGACGCTTGCCATTGAGTAGTCCTCCATCCGCAAACTTAGCGAGTTGCTTTGTCATAATACCGATCTGTATAGCTCCGGCTGCTGCAACTACAGCCGCAAGAATAGGTCCGAGGATAGGTCCGTAAGATAATGCTTTGGTTGCCCCCTGTGCAATATTGAATATACCTTCGCCTATGCTTTTTAGCAGTTCGGCCTTGCGCTTAAGTTTTTCTATTTTTTCTTGTTTTTCCTGTTCTTTAGCTTTTTTAGCTTGAAGCTCTCTTTCTTTTGCTTCTATTTCATGCTTTTTAGTTAAACTATCATCTTGTATTTTTTGTTCTACATCTCTTTTTTCTTTTAGTACAGAAATATCTGCATTTGCATTTTCTTTCTGTCTTAATGATATTTCTGCATCAATTGCTGCTATTTCTTGAGCCCTATTTGCATAATCTTGAGTAAACCCCGCATTTTCATTTTTCAATTGTGTCAATTCCTCATCTATCCCTGCAATCTCCGCCTTATATATATTACTAATAGAAGTAAAAGCTGTACTGAAATAGTCGCCGATACTCGTCAACGTTCCTTTCACACTCTCTGCCATAGATTGCATCTTTCCCATATACTGCTGCCACTGAATGAGGTCGAGATCTTGCTCTTTCTTATTGGCTGCTGTTATTGATTGGCTAACCTTTATCAATTCGCTTCCGTAGTATTTTACGGCTTCTGCTTTTTTAGCTTCTATCTCTTTTCTTTTTTCTATATTATCTGCTGCGGCTGCAATCTCTTTATCATATTCTTCAATAACAGAACGCCCATTATCTCTCAGAGCTGCCTGATAATGCTTTAATGCTTCGATAGACATGTCCACTTTTTTACGTGTGGCATCCACATCTATGATTTTCTTTGTTTCTTCGGCCGTTTTTCCCGCTTCGGTTGCAGTTTGTTTAGTTGCTTCAGCTGCTTTCTGATTTGCAGTTTCGGCTTCCATTGCCACTTTGGCAATACCATTCAGTGCACCTTTCGAGAGTCCCAATATCTTCTCTGCCGAAGCCGCGGCTTCGTTGACCATCTTTTTTGTCTTACGCGAAACATGTTTTTCATATACTTCTACATTTTCGGTAAAACTATTATAAAGCTTGTCGTTAAAAGCCTTTGCAGCTGTTTCGTATTCCTTGCTGTTTTTCTTTAACGATTCTTTCAGCTCTTTGTCTACCATCGCAACATTCTCAGCTTTCAGCTTTTCTAACGCAACTATGTCACCTCCCTGCTTTTTGGCATCTTCATATTCGGCTGTAATACGGGCTTTCTTGATTTCGGCTTCCTCTGCAATCAGTTGCTTTCTTTTTTCATAGGCTTCTATTACCTGAGTGGCAGATTTGGCATTTTTGGCTAGTCCTTCTATTTCTGCCTGATTGGCTGTCTGTTTTGCAGCAATGGTTTGCTCCAGTGTTTTGTATGCTTTCTCATTAAGTCCTTGTATCTGCTCCATCGTAAAAGCCATTTTTGACGACTGTGAAGCCAATTCGGCAAAACGCTTTGTCATACCCTCATTCGCTCCATAGAAGGATTTGAAAAGTTCGTCGACGGTCGCTATATATTGCCGTTTAATTGTTTTCATTGCTATTTCGCCCTGCTGCTTGAGTTTATCTCCATTCTCACTCAGATTTTTCAGCTGTTCTTCCACCTTAGAAGATACATTGGGGATTTCCTCTGCCATTTTTTGGATTTGTTCCTTTGCCGAAACAGCTTCTATTTTAATATCCTTTAATTTATCTTTCAGTTTATCTCCACCTTTATCGATAATAATAACTTCAAGTTTTTTCTCTGCCATAGTCTTTTATGGTATAGATAAACCAGCGAAAAAACAATAAAAAAGCCTGAGTAATTCGACCCAGGCTTAATATAAAATAACAAAAATCGCTTAAAACTTATATCCTACACTCAGAGAACCGTTCCTGTTTTTGGATTCCATACCATTCGCAACATTTACCAATCCCCAATCGTATCCTATATTGACCGAGAACTTTCCAAATTCGATTCCCATAGAAGCACCCATACCTACATCAAACCTCCTGATCCAACTATCGAAAGAGTTGTAATCTACGTTAGAGTAACTTCCATATGAGGTAGTCGGATCGTCGTTCCAAACAAAATAGTTTCCTTTCGTCTTTCCTCCTATTCCATATGCGACATAGGGCCCTGCCGAAAATACCAGCTTGGTAGTTTTTCCTATATCTATCTTATGACCTAAATGAATAGGTAATTGGAGATACATCAAATTTTGTGTCACATCCGAATAACTACTATAATATGTATAACCTGAAGAAGACGGATCTACATATGAACTACCGTAACCATAATTGTAAATATAACTGCTGTAAGCCGTCTTAACGCCTTTTGTTGTTAACCCTATACCCGACATCAGATACCAGTTGGGAGCAAGCTGATAATCGACTGTGAATCCGGCATTAAAACCAACCTTACTATCCGAATTTGAAGGATTCGTACTTTCCGATAGGTTCACTCCTCCTTTTACTCCAAAGGTGAACCGAGACTGAGCCGTAGCTCCCGCAGCAATAAATATGCAGATTGCCGTTAGAAAATTTCTTAGAAACATTTTCATGCGTTTTTTAAGATTAGTGTTATTACTCTGTATTACTATAAATTCGTCAATTGGTAAAACGGCAGTCATCTACTCTTTATTATAACACACCAAACTTATACAGGCATACAACTATGAACTTTCTCTAAACAAAAAGAATACAAATCTGTTTCCACATAAGGAATACAGGGTTATTTTACAAATTTCAAAAAGTATATAAATTTAAACATAAAAAAATCCGAATCTCAACAAGATCCGAATTCCATTATATCGAATAATACTTATTTTTTATCGTTCAACAGCTTTTCCAGTAACGCATTTTTCTCCTGCTCTGCTTTAAGCATACGTTCGTACAGTTCCATCTTCGAAGTGTAGAGTTCCACTATTTTATCAATTGGGTTGAAAGAGCAATTGAAATTGTAGAAACCATTATGATTTGTAACGGCTTCGTTAAATGTATTTATATAATTATGCGTGGAATCGTCCGTCATATTCTTGATAGCTTCAACAGGAATTTTCATTATCTGAGCAATCTTATTCAAAACTGTATCATCTATTAGCTCCTTTTGCTCCAAACCAGACACAGCTTGTTGTGTGATATCCAGTTCTATGGCAATGACTTCTTGTTTTACGCCCAACATTTCGCGCAAGCGTTTTATATTATGTCCGTGATGGACTTTCCTGTTCAAATCGGGTTCTATATTCATTCCTTTGCGATTATACTTATAATGTAAGACAAATGTATAGAAAAATAACAACAAAACATAGCCTTTTGTTTTACAATATATTAAGCGTATTATACAAGTATATGTTGTGAAATAAAAGTAAACCAAGAGATTACCTTTACGGGTGAATAGAGGTAATAAAAATTTATTACTCTTTTCACAACACTACTTTACGGGCTGCACTATGTGAATAGTTTCAGCCCGATTTTTTATATCTTTTTGTATTGGTATTTACAAGTCTGAGAACGAAGCTTCTACTTTTACATTCACTGGATACACTCCTGCCCATCTTCCTTCTATTATCTTCTCTTGTCCTGTCTTATCACTGGCTAATACTAATTTATAATTTGGAGTATATATCTGTCAAAAAAACTCAAAACATTTGCCTGCAATAACTGTTTTACTTACATTTACTAATAACAAACAAACACAATGGTAAAACAACGAAGCTATATAAACATGCTTGCCGTAGGTATACTTATCGGCGGACTTATAATGTATCTCTTCGACAATAATGGAAAAGACAACGGCAAAGTAAAAGTTTCGCACAATATGATTGTAGAGAAGATAGAAAATCTCGGCAATCTGGAAGTGTTGCAATACAATATACAAGACCTGATAGAATATCAGAAAATGCGCCAGTGGCTACCTAATGCCAAAACAGCGCTCATAGTGGCAGGCGAGGTGATATGTTGTGTCGATCTTACCAAAGTGAAACCCGAAGATATATACACATCGGGCGATTCGATACGAATAAAGTTGCCTGCACCCGAAATATGTCATGTGAAAATAAATCATTCAGCATCACGCATCTACGATATGCAGTTTGGCCTGTGGGAATCAACCCAAATAGCCGATGAAGCTTATCGCCATGCCGAAAAGCAACTGAAGGCAGAGGCCATGAAATTGGATATGGAAAGTAAAAGCCGAGACAATACAGTCAACCTATTACGGCCAATACTGGAAGCCATGGGCTTCGAACATGTACTCATCACCTTTGATGGAGGAAAAAGCTATCAGGAAAAATCTTTTTGATAGAGAAATCTATATTCCTCCAACAGTTTTACGTCTTATTGACGCATCAAACAATATTTAACATTCAATAACATTGTTTTCGCGAACATTTTGAATTCTATCATGTTCTAGGTACGTAGTTTTGTAAAGTTTGTGTTAAGGTTGAAGAGGTCTGCGATGTGATATTGCGGCCTTTTCTTTTTCGTTTATATTACCGAAAAAGGAGGGAAAAGCTCTTAAAGCCTCCCTCCTCACGCACTACCGGATCGATCTCCTAATCCCGAAAGTAAAAGCCACTATCAAATTTCGGCTCCGGACTACAATGATTTTCAGGCAGCCACAACGGATAATCTATACTGTTTTTGCTCAAAAATCCGACAAGCTGCGCTTTGAGCAGATCGGCATCATTTTTTACCCATTGGCGCAATTGAGCGAGATCTTTTATATCGATCCCTTTACTATTCTCACTCTCGCGAATGGTGATTCCCTTATTGACAATAGTAGCCCAATGAAAAGGCAAAGCCTGATAAACTGCATAGAAAGAAAGTGCGGGAGCAATTTTTAATATCAAATTGCTATTCACTTCCGATAGTGTATTAGATGCTATCTGGGCACAAAGTTCAGACATAAGCATTTCTCCCAGCACATTCGCAATGTGAAGTTCCTGAGCAATGCCGATATAAGGTACAAACTCGGTAATATCGGTATTGGATGTTACCGGTGAATGCTGTTTAAACAGTTTTTCGTTTATTAAAGGTAGTTGAGTCATATTATCCATCTTTTTATGATATAGATAAATATGTTTTTTTGTGATGAAAAATCATACATAAAACAAAATTCCTATTATATCCCTAATTAATAAACGCATAAATTATCATTTGTTAATGCAATAAAGTAACTCGTTTATTAGTTTTATAATAAATACGATACCCAGTTTTAATTAAAACATTACCTTTATAAATTATTAACCTTTAGATAAATATATCTATGAAAACAAAATTTACACTATTTTTTGTCCTTACTTTAGCAGGATGCCTGCTCACAGTAGTTTCATGTAAAAAAACACCTCCATCTCCTCCAGAATACATTGTAGAAGGAAATGTAAGCGAATCGGCAAATGGCAAAGTTCTGTATCTGATGGATTACAGCCTCAGAAAAAATCTGGACAGTACAGTAGTAGACAGCGGCAAATTCGTATTCAAAGGAATTGTAGATACTGTCAGATACTGCCGCATTAACGTAGATCGTGAATATGCCAACCTCATTCTGGAAGGAGGAAAAATCACCGTCGATTTTGAAAAACATAACGCATCGGGCTCTCCTCTCAATCAAGTATTGTCCGATTATAATCAACAAAAAGATAGTTTGATGAAACTATCTTATCAGCTATACACCCAAATGAAGGAGCAAGAAAAAGACCCGCAACGGCTTAAAGAAAGGCTAGACAGTGCAAACGTTTTGTGGATGTCGGTATACTATCAGACACTGGACCGTGCACTAGATGCAAACACAAACAATGTGATAGGGATGATAGTGGCGAGTGATCTGGCAATGAGCGCTACTACCGGTAAGATGGATACAGTATTTGCCAAACTGAGTAGTGATATAGTAGGACTGCAAATGGTTCAAAGATTGAAAGATAGAAACGAATTACTAAAAAAGACTGCCGAAGGAATGATGTATACCGATTTCACAGTAGAACAACCTGACGGAACAAAAAAATCTCTGTCTGACTATGTGGGTAAAGGTAAATATGTGTTAGTAGACTTCTGGGCAAGCTGGTGTGGACCTTGTCGTGGCGAAACTCCTAATATGAAAGAAATATATAGCAAATATAAGGGTGATAAATTTGAAATAGTCGGTGTCGCTGTATGGGACAAGCCGGAGGATTCGAAAAAAGCGATAGAAGAAGATAAGACTACATGGCCGCAGATACTTAACGCACAGGAAACTGCTCAGAAATTATATGGAGTAAACGGTATACCTCATATTATGCTGATAGGGCCGGATGGCACGATTGTGGCTCGCAATCTGCGAGATAAAGCAATGATAGCAAAAGTAGCGGAAGTATTGAAACAATAACAAAGCTTAGTTTAAATAACCAATGAGATAATATAAAAAAGGTTGACCGAGAAATAAGAATGTTTCTCGGTCAATCTTTTTATATGTAATTCATCTATAACGATGCTTTACCGTCGGCTGCCAGATCTTTAACTATATCGAGATCATCTATTACCAGTTTTTTATAACCATTATTTACAGTGAATATACTAAGTGTATCTAATATCTTGCGACGAAGCTGATGTATCACAGTCCGATTGTAAAGCACATACGAATTGGTGATCTCATTAGCATTTCCACTCAGATTGCCCGACCCTGAAAGGCCCGCTAATGTAGGAGATGTGAGACGATGTGCCGAAATGATTTTCTGAAAAATAATCTCATCCACATTATTGTACAGGTCTGCATTGCCACTGGCTGCATAGGATGTTACAACAGGCTTTACCTCCTGGCTCTCACCCCACAAAACAACAATGCTGTTTGCACCGTTAGTCCCGGCATAACTATTTTCTATGTCGCGCTGAAACTGCTCCTTCTGCTCGTCGGCAGGATTGCTAGGCATGGTGATAATAGTAGAAGGTACAAAGCCATTATTGATCGAGTTTCGATAAAATTTGCCCAGCAACCCGTCAGCCTCGATATAATTCAACGCCGAGTAATACTGCGGAACTGGATAATAATCGAGACTTGGTTCGTAATCTCGATAATAAAACAAATAAGGTACTCCCTTTTGCATTTCTTCCGATCCATAAGCTTTTATCTGTACAGGAGCATGCTTGCCATAAGTTTTGCGCCAATCGTTAGACAGATAGAAGCTAAGGTAAGCACCAAATTCGTTAGTCTCCCCTATCCTGATTTTACTGAAGTCGGTATGATAAAGGCTCACAGTCTTACCATTTTCGTTGAATATCACTTGCATGCAATATCCGCCAAAGGTTACATAATCTTTGGCTATTTTCTCAATCAACTGATCCCAATCATCGTTTGGATTAGGTTGCCCATAGTATTCATCATCTTTTACTCCTGTGCCACAGATATAAGTGACTTTGTTATCGATTACAGCTTTGTTTATCGCCGACTCATTATTGAGTGCTATAATCCTCTGAGGCAACAGATTGTCGCTATCGTAACTTATCCATCCTTTTGTGTTACGGCTAAAGGTAGGGTACGATTTACCCGATTGAGACAATTTGATTACTGCATAGTTCATATTTTTCTTTTTTTGCATTGATGTTTTTTTAGTGTATAGATAATTATCAAACAATGTGATGAAAATGGAAAAGAAAAACTAAACAATTAAATTTAGCAAACAGGATATACATTCACTATCGGCTATATATGGGAACAGGGTTTATAAATAAATTATAAACCCTGTTTTCTATTATTGAGTGTTACAGCTACTGCCTCTTTATTTGGCAGCAGCAAGTGCAGGTTGGTAATTTGGTTCTTCTGTTATTTCAGAAACCAATTCTGTATATTTTACTTTACCTTCGGCGTCGATAACTACAACCGAACGAGATAATAATCCTTTTAGCGGGCCATCCAGCAAGAGTATTCCATAATCTTTAGCAAAATCTGCATTTCTAAAAACTGACGCAGGTACTACATTCTCGATACCTTCTGTAGTGCAAAAACGTCCTGCAGCAAAAGGTAGGTCGGCCGAAACAGCCAGTATCACTGTATTTGACAGATTTGCAGCTTCTTTATTGAATCGGCGTACCGATGCGGCACATGTACCGGTGTCGAGGCTTGGGAAAATATTTAATATCACAGTTTTACCTCTAAGGTCTTTTAGTGATACTTCCGAAAGATCATTTTTCACTAATACAAAATCAGGTGCTACTGAACCCACTACAGGCAGTTGTCCGCTAGTGTTTACTGTAATGTCTTTTTTGAATGTTACTGTTGCCATAATTTTACTTTTTTAGTTATAAGGTCTCAAACCTTTTTATTTTATTCTTTGATTATTATCTGCTCACCGATTTTCGTTTTAGTCAGTTTTGTGGTGGTATCCAATATGAAGTATATTTATCATATTCAGGGCCGAACGAAAAGACTATAATAAAGAAAACAAGCTTACAGAGCGTTTTGTTTATTTATTATATAGAGTTTTTTAATAGCAGGCTTTATGCAATTTCTATAAGAAACTCTTTTTTAGGATGACGCACTTTCTTCATATTTACCAACCAATCGTTTTCCTGATCGCGATATCCTAAGGGCAGCATAGTCACACTTTTCAGCCCCAATTCTTTCAATCCTAAAAGATTATCGAGAGCTTCACTGTCGAATCCTTCCATCGGAGTAGAATCTACATGCAGATCGGCAGCCATAGCCATAGCAAACCCAAAAGCTATATATGCCTGACGGGCAGTATGCTCGAAGTTAGTGTTCGCCGGACGGTTCAGATAGCTTTTTTTAAGGCGATCGGTATAGTCTTTATAACGATTTGGCTCTTGTCCTCGATCTTCGGTTGTATATTTATAGATGGTATCTATACGGTTTTCGGTATAGTTGTCCCATGCAGCAAATACAAGTAAGTGCGAACCTTCAGCCACTTGTCGCTGATTGTAAGCAATAGGTACAATCTTTTCTTTGAGTTCCTGATTTGTAATTTCTATTATCTTAAAAGGTTGCAAACCCGACGATGTAGGTGCCAGCCAAGCAGCTTCTATTATTTGGTCCACTAATTTTTGATCTACTTTTTTGGTAGGGTCAAATTTTTTAGTGGCATATCTCCATTGTAATGTATCTATTAAATTCATTGTGTATAATTGAATATTAATTGTTTGATTGATTATTTACCCTGTCTTATATTATTACAAGTTACAGCTAATATTTTATTTATTTGTTCACGCATCTGCTCAAGTTCCTGATCGGTCATATCCAGATGTTGTTTCATCATAGGAGGAATTACTTCGGCCTCTTTTTCGAGACTTTTTCCTTTCTCGGTAATGCTGATTTCTACAACTCTTTCATCTTCATCCGAGCGATTCCTTTTCAATAGTCTATTGGCTTCCATACGTTTGAGAAGCGGTGTCAGTGTTCCACTATCGAGAAAAAGTAATTCTCCCAATCTTTTTACTGTAGCCGAATTATGCTCCCACAATACCATAAGCACCAGATATTGAGGATATGTAAGTCCCAACTTATCGAGATAAGGACGATACAATGCTGTTATTTGCCTCGATAAGGCATATATAGGGAAGCATAGCTGATTTTCGAGTTTCAAATTTTCCTTCATTATTATATTTACAAAAATTATATTGTGTAAAATTAAATAGTAT
>NZ_JAEPKU010000080.1 GCF_016652235.1 Dysgonomonas sp. Marseille-P4677 | reverse complement strand
TGGTTATATCATTTAATATAGATATTTTTATATTTTAGATTTGTTAATTAACTATTATATGGCGAAACTTATCATTAATTCCTATGAAGACTTTGAAAAGTACGTAGGAAAAGAATTGGGTACTTCCGATTACCTGAAAATCACACAAGACCGCATCAATAAGTTTGCGGAAGCTACTCTCGACTATCAGTGGATACACGTAGATGAGGCCAGAGCTAAAGTAGAAAGTCCATTTAAGAGTACTATCGCGCATGGCTACCTTATGGTATCTATTCTTCCATACTTGTGGGACCAGATCATAGAAGTAAATAATATTAAGATGCTTATAAATTACGGCATCGAAAAACTAAAATTTAATCAGGCAGTTGTAGTCGACAGCGAAGTACGCCTAAGGGTTGTACTGGCATCGCTTGTCAATTTGCGGGGAATAGCAAAAGCTGAACTGAAAGTGGTTTTGGAGATCAAAGACTCTCCGAAAAACGCTTTGGAAGAAAATGTTATTTTCCTATATCACTTCAACAGCTGAAAGGATAAAAAAGAATGACCAAAAAGGGTTGACACAAAAGTAATATTTGATTATTACCTTGGTCAACCCTCTATTTTTTTTATAATCTCTTTTACATTACCGAATTATAACTAACATATGCTTTTACAAGAGCCTTCCACTTTATACATTCGATAGGCACATCTTTGGCATTGTATACATGATTGTATCCTGTCAGTTTTACATAGTTTTCACCAACTTCAGATTGCTCAAGATTCTTTATTGTAAGAAACTCTTCTCCATCTATCGTCACCAACACTATATATGCCTGCCCCCAGTGTATATGATTAGTATTATTTGCTGTTTTGTAGCAAACAATGTCGCCCGGCTTTATAAGCGGATACATACTATCTGTCTTTATAATACCGGCACCATCGCACATACCCAAGTTGGGTATAGACAAATACCCTAAATGTTTTTGCGTTTCGTTATAAGCAAATATAGGAATCAGCTCGAGTGGTGAATCCGGAGCCTGAAAGCTTTTATCGGTCAACATCTCGGGATCTATATTTACCAATGCCGCATATTGCTCACGTATTGTTTGCATATTGTTTGACAACGGAAATATAGATGACTTCATCATCTCCCCTTCTCCCGTAATGAGCCATTCCAGATTCAAATCGGGATATGCCTTACTAATCTTAAAAATGGTATCTCCTGTGATTCCACTCTTTTTGTCTAAAGTGCCATTCGAAATTCCGGTTTGGGTATAAAACTTATTTTTACTTATACCCTCTTTTTCGATAAATTGTATAATTCTCTCTTTTTGAGTTAGGTCTTTATTCATTAGTGTATAGTTATTTCATTCCTAATCTGCATATATAGCATATATACAGAAGGCAATATGTAAAATATCTCACAAAGATAGCCTTAATTCTTTATGTCTTAAATTTTTGATTAAATATACTCTTTTTTTTATTATAAATTATACTTTAATACACTAATTCTTATATTTTTTTCGTCAATACATAATTATTAACCTTTATTAATATTTTCAAATATAAAAACAATACCTCTGTAGGCTAGACAATTACACTATCACATAGTCTTATTTCTACACAAATAGGCCTATACAAATAGTTAAATTTAGAAATATTTCACCCAATTTGTTTTGAATTGAGAGATATTACTTTATTTTTGTGTGTATTTTATAAGCTAAGCGTGAATATGTTATTAAAAAACTCGTTCGCAAGAACAAACTGAGTTTAATCTACGCACTAAACGTAGTGCGGTTATTTTTCATAGAAAAAAAACTATATTGAAAATGATGGATGAAAACTAAACAAATTATTCTATTCGCAAACAAGTTGCAAAAGTGAAATGAAGACTTGCACAAAGAAAACAAGATTTAGTGTACTGACTTTCATCACCATCACCCTTCTAACGCCTGATATACATTCTCAGGTTACAATAGGGTTGGGAGCAGCGCCTGCAAAGGCCGGGTTGTTGCAATTGAAAGATCAAGAGCCTGACAACAACAATGTAACGAGCAAAACAGGTGGGCTGATATTGCCCCGTGTAGCTCTAGTAGACCCGAAAACTCTAGAGCCTTTTATCAACCCTACAGAGGTAGGGTATAGTGAAGAGAAAATCAAAAATGTAGGTTTGTTGGTTTATAATATGTCAAAAACAAGTCCTTTCGTTCAGGGGTTATACTGCTGGAATGGAGAGACGTGGGACATTTTGAAGTTCACCGAATCCTCTTCGCCCGGGAATACCGATCCGGGAAGTGGAGGCGGGGGC
The DNA here is from genome assembly GCF_016652235.1 of Dysgonomonas sp. Marseille-P4677. Classification (GTDB taxonomy): domain Bacteria; phylum Bacteroidota; class Bacteroidia; order Bacteroidales; family Dysgonomonadaceae; genus Dysgonomonas. The sequence goes on along the minus strand of NZ_JAEPKU010000080.1, from coordinate 16,445 downwards.
GGAGGATCTGCTGATCCCGAAACCCCAACTTCAATATACGACCCTTTAGCCCTAAAGCTGCCTAATTCTTACATTGCGGCAAATAGCAATACGATTGATATCCCTGTCATTAAAGCCTACTCCGTCTGGACTCAAATGCTGAATATAGACGAAGCGCAAATGGAAGGGGCAGTTAGTGCCGAATTGCTATGGCAAGATAGGGAGGGCCTTATAGAAAAGGTCACCCTTGCAAATGGAGATAAAGGAACTGCATCGAAAATAAGAGTAGTTACCAACAGTAATGGGAAACAAGGAAATGCCGTTGTACAACTAAAAATAAACAACATTGTCCGCTGGAGCTGGCATATATGGGTAACAAGCTACAATCCGAACGTATTGGCTGGTGAAAAAATATGCAACAGCAAAATATTTATGGATCGTAATCTGGGGGCACTCACTGTAATACCGGGCAGCACAGGAACATCCGGACTATTATACCAGTGGGGCAGAAAAGACCCATTTCCGGGTTCGGCTACTGTAGACTGCGAGACAGAAAAAGCGCTTTATAGCCTTACGGGAGAAACCGTAAGCATATCAAAGAAAGAGGTACAAAGCGAAAACAACCTGTCGAATGCCACTACGAACCCGCTTACGTTCTATTATTCTTCGACTAGCAATCAGGATTGGTACAGTACTTCATCATCTGTAAGAAATGATCATCTTTGGAACGAAAGTGATGGAACAAAAGGAGTCTTCGATCCATGCCCAAAAGGATGGAGAGTGCCTAAATCAGGATCGGCCAATGCTTCTATCTGGTACGGATTGACAACTAGCGGAATCAATTACGACAAGGGCAAAGGTGAAGACTGGGGTACTGCCGGATATTACCCTGCTGCCGGATACCGCAATCCACAAACGGGAGATCTGAAAATGGTTGGAGTGGAAGGATATGTTTGGGCAGCGAGTGAATTTTATGGCACATCGTACCGCTTGTGGTTTAAACCATACTATACACAAGTCGATGACCGTGATTATCGTGCAAAAGGCAACTCGGTACGTTGTGTAAAAGAATAAATGATGATATGGATATATAAAAATATAAAATTGTAGATACAATTCTATCAACACAATTCTACTCTGTGTAGTTTTTAATTTGTCTTAAGGTTGGGTTGGGCATGTGCGAGATGCACGTGCCCTTCTATTTTATATGCAATACCAATTTAGATATTGATAAACATAACCCTGTGTAATTTCTCATTCAATTTGGATAAAACAGGCCCTGTAAATCTCACGACTCACAGGGCCCAACCTTAACACAAACTTTACAAAACTACGTATTGGGACAGTGTCATCCCAACAGTTTCATTCGGGCAAATTGGTCCCCGTTATATATTTTATTTGCCCAATCTATATTCAGTAGGCGATTTCCCTGTATGCTTTTTAAAAAAACGACTCATTGAAGCCTGACTCGAAAAATTCATCATTACGGTAATCTCCTGTATGTTTAATGCCGCATTTTTCAGCAATGCTTTTATTTCCATTATTGTATAATCTACTATCCAGTCCTTTGGCGATCTGTAACTAACCCCTTTTATGACAGAAGTCAGGTATTTAGGAGAAATCCTGAGTTTATCGGCATAAAAAGCGATCTCTCTGTACTCCTTGAAATGCATCATTACCAGAAGGAAAAAATCGTAAGTGAGTTGTTCCTTTCTTCTGTACGACGACACTTCTATTGCCAACAGGTTGCTTATGTAATTATTATACAGATCCAAATAGAGCAATCTCAATAAATTAACTACATACTCTCTGCGAAAAAGCTTATCGGCAGGCTGCACCCAGCTATCTACCAATTTGAAGTATTGGGATATCCGATGTACTTCATCCCTTTGCAACATATACTGATGCTTCCTCCTCATGTATATAAAAAACAGTGGCGACAGTCTCGGTATACCCCTCAGTATGTCTTCGATAAACTCTAGTGAAACCAGAAAATAACTAATCCTGAAATCTTCACTTTTTTCTTTTACCGATATCAACTGACCTGGCAGTACTACAATAAGCTGGTTTTTGCTAAACCAATATTCTTGCGTATATACGTTAACCTTTGCGCTTCCCTCTAGACAAAAGACTAATATACCTGATGGTTGATTTAATATCGGCCTGATTTGGGGAAAAACCCCTGTATCCATTATATAATTAAAATCATCCAGAGTGACATATTCGTTCCTATTCCGTCCTGATGGTCCTCTATCAGTGCTGTACTCCATTATAAAGCTTTGTCCTCAATACTTTGATGTAAAGATAGGATTTCATTTCATATGATTTGCATCGAGAGGAAATATGGTATAACAATAAAGGAATATAGCATCATGTTTGATCATTCCTGGCCATTTTTCATCTAAATTCAACTCATTTCTATACTTTATAGATATTCTGAAGCGATCTTGATTTTACTAACTCATCATTGTGCTTTACTAATATAGTCTTTTATTTTATAAAATAAGACTTTTTTGACAAAATTTTACCAAAAATATACAATAAACCAAAAATGATATCAACAAGGTTCGTAACAAAATTTACTCATAGTCCGATAAAATCTGAGCTGTCAGCTCTTTCCTTTTGTTTTATAGAGCGGGGTTGCTCAATTTTTATTTACCCTTCAACACACTAGCTAATGCGCCGTCGAGGCGCTCGTACAAAAATTGGAAATGGAGATCGAGAAGGTGTTGCGGCACAACCCGCTGTCCATCCAACAGCATTGTTGCAGATTCTCCCAATACCAGTTTTACTATAAAGGCAGGCATGCGAAATAGGCAGGGGCGATAAAGTGTTGCCGATAGCAGTTTGGAGAATCGTTTGTTTGTAACAGAACCGGGTGCAGTAAGATTAAAAATACCTTGTGCCTCCGGCGTATTCATCAAGAATATCAGGGCATTCACCATGTCCTGTATATGTATCCATGAGATGTATTGTGTACCCTTACTCAATGAGCATCCCAATCCTAAGCGAAAAGGTAATGTCAGCATCGACAACATACCTCCTTCTTTGGCCATTACAATTCCTGTACGGGAGATGCAAACACGAGTCTTTTCGCTTTGTGCCTCCAAGGCCAGTTCTTCCCATTTTTTACAGAGTCGATGAGTAAACTCGTCGTGAGGTAAAGCCTTTTCGTCGATGGGCTGATCGCTCTGCGCACCATAATATCCAACAGCCGATCCCGATATAAATACACGAGGCGGCGTATCACTATTTTTTATCAGTTCGGTAAGACGGCGGGTTATATCCCAACGGCTATTGCACAATTTTGCTTTCTGCATTTTGCTCCATCGTTTTCCGATGATGGGCTCTCCGGCCAGGTTGACAATTACATCATATCCGGAGAGAGAGTTTAGCTGCTCTAGCGAGGGACAGTATGCAACACGACTTCCCCATTTCTTATCCAACTTTTCTTTACTTCGGGTCAATACTGTGATGTGATATCCTCCTTGCTGTAGTAACGTAGCTATCAATGCGCTTCCAATTAACCCTGTACCTCCTGTTATAAATATGTGCATATCGGATGTGGTTACATTGTTTATATTTAATGAACAATGATCTTTATAAAAATGTTTATAGGCAAAGAGTTGAGTATATGAAAAAAATAATATATATAATTATTTCTATTCTGGTCTGTTTTCTAGTTGGTTATACAGCCCGGTACTTTCAGTCCGAATCTATTGTAGAGTGGTATCCCCATTTGGTTAAATCCTCGCTTTCACCTCCCGATATTGTTTTTCCTATAGTATGGAGCATCTTGTATATCTGTATGGGATTGTCGGTAGGTCTAATTATTACTTCAGATCGATTGAAGGAGCATTATTATCTTCAATCGTTTTTTATCCAAATATTTTTCGTGCAGTTATTTTTTAACTTCATGTGGAGTATTACTTTCTTTTATCTTCAAAGTCCGATCTTTGGATTGATCAACATTCTCTTGCTTCTGGGCGTCATTATATATTATATTATAGAAACGTATTCTTTAGCCAAAGTATCTTCAATTCTCTTTTTTCCATACCTGGCTTGGGTTGCGTTTGCGTCTTACCTCAATCTGTATATTGTAATATATAATTGACGATGTACGTTTCCGGTAATAATGCCGGCCATTTCTTCCCGTAAATTATAACTCGGGCTAGTAGTGTATATAATAATATATATATATATATATTATTTACTATCGTAGGCGAAATCCTTCAGTTCATTAAGTTCGTATGCGATCTGCCTTTCCCATTCTTTTTGCTTACCTGTATCGCCGGCCGAATTGGTTTCTTGCGTGTACCTGACCCGGCGAGACATAAATTCCGACATCACTTTCCAGTTTAGCTCATCGGCTACACTTGTACTTCTGATAAGCAATTTCCTATTTTCGCGCAATGCTTTCCTCAACTCCCGGGCATAGACCTCGCTGAGATCGAAAAGTGTTTGCTGATAGAGCAAATATTGCTGTACATTGCCTGTAGTATCTATTTGAGAAGTAGATTTTACCATATAGTTGCGGACATTCTTATTGAAGTTTTTGGTAACAAAGTTAAATTTGCTCACCTGATAATCTATTGCAAACTCGGCCGAAGTGGCGCCACTTTCCATATTCTGAGTATGGATACCAAAATCGGCAACTTCGAGTTGTTGTCTTTCGTTCCAATATACTCGGTCTTCGTCCTTATCTTTATCCTTTTGTGCAGATGCTGTACTGAGTGTAAACAGGAATAAAATGGCAACGAACAACCTTTGGTATCTAACTTGTTTCATTATTTTCATTTTAAAAATATTAGTCATTTTAAAGATACATATACACATTAAGTATATTGAATATTCTAACGTTATTTAACCCCGTATAAATATACAATAAATGATTTTTTAACAAAAATACATGGTATATTTGTATTTGTTGTGAGAAAGAAAGCCCATCGATCGACTACTTATTTTCATTGCTCAGGCTTAAGAATCAATTCATAAACTAAAAACTATGTTGAAAAAAGATACACTCGATTTTTTAAAAGCTCTCAAAGCTAATAACAACCGTGAATGGTTTGCCCAAAACAAGGATTGGTACGAACGTGCCCGTAAAGATTTCGAACATTTGGTAGGTGAAGTTATACAAGCTATTGCCTCCATCGAACCCGAAATGGGAACACTAGAGCCTAAGAAATGTATATTCCGCATATATCGGGATGTTCGCTTTTCTCCTGATAAATCGCCATATAAAACGCATTTCGGTGCTGTATTCACACCTCGCAACCTTGGAAAATCGTCGGGATATTACCTACATATAGATCCTGCTGAAAGCTTCGTATCTTGTGGACATTATATGCTTATGCCCGACCAGCTGAAGAAAATGAGGCAAGGTATATATAGTGACTTCGAATATTTCAAAGAGATATTGGATGAGAAGCGTTTCAAAAAAGAGATAGGCGATCTGTATCGCGACGACGATATGCTTACTCGAGTGCCTAACGGTTTCTACAAAGACCATCCTTCAGCCGAATACATGAAGTTGAAGCATTTTTATGCACTAAAACCTATATCGGAAGACAAATTGCTAAGCGACGGCCTTGTGCCACACATCAAAAGTATATATAAACTAATGCAACCTTTGAATCGCTTCTTAAACGATGTACTGCTCGAAGATTAGCGGATACACAACTATATAATACGTCATATATACACAAAATAAAATTTCGGATATAAATATTTGATTGTTTGATAAATAATTCTTATCTTTAGGTAAGTATTTTATTAAAGATATTGCCAAATAGTATTTCGTTTGGTGTTACAGACGGAAACTATTTAATTATTATCATGACTGCACGCCCTGCTTGGATAATGATTTGTGTAGAAATAAGTCACAATAACGGCGCCACTACCTCCGTTATCCGATGTAACCTCTCTCTTTTTTTACGATATTTCGGTAAAATAGGTGATACTGTGTACCCCTATTCTTTTATTCAATTATTAATCCCATACCACCATGAACGTTTTGAAACATGATATCACTATCAATGCCGGTACAATCTGGCGTATCGTATCCGAAAAAAGACGCTTGTCAGTAAAAGAAATCCTTGAAATGACCGGATATAAGGAAGCTATGATGCTTTTTGCTCTTGGATGGTTAGTAAAAGAAGATAAAGTAGAACTGAGCGACAATGAAGGTACACTATATGTGAACCTTACCAGTTCTTTATCCGAAAACTACTATTAAAAGCAAATAAGCTTAAAGGCTTATTTTTCCTGACTTTTTCTTGATGGAAAATTACAAGACAAATCTTAATCTGTTGCCGACATACCAATGCTTTGCCGGCTTTCTGACTAGTGCCTTATTTTAATGACATGTAGGGAATTCCAAAACTGCAACAATCCCTGCATTTTAAACATTTGCGACACATTGAACCTATCGAAGGCAAAGTCCCCTACTCCTTGCAATCGATAATATCCGAAAACAGACAAAGATCGAAAGATATCAATATTTTTACCACTGCTTACTTTTGGCTGACACCTGATCAGGGAATCAATATTTCTGTCGAGCGTCAGCCTTTGTTATTTCGACTTCCGAGAGTCTGAGAATAAAAAATACGTCCTCCGTTACAAAAGAGAAAACTTCATTCATAATTAAAACTTATATTTGTATCAATATTCTTTCGAGGGAACAGATACGCAAGCAAAATTAATGCCTTTTGCAAAAAACATCGTGGATCATCCCTTCTTATTCGTCATATATAAACAAATAGGTTTAAGACCTGAAAAACATTTTTAATTTAGCATTTATGTATAAACTGATTCTCTTTTTTCTATTTCTATCGGCTTCGCTTTGTGCCCAAAATGTGGAGCAAACATATCGCAATCCGGTTATAGCATGCGACTTGCCCGACCCTAGTGTTATCCGTGTGGGCGAAGACTATTACGCCGCCGGAACTACTTCCGAATTTGCCCCCAACTATCCTCTATACCATTCGCGCGACTTGGTCAACTGGGAACGTATAGGAGCCGTATTCAACAATCCGCCGGAGTGGATAGTAGGCGACTGCTGGGCACCCGAATTGTATTACAACGACGGCACATATTTTGCCTATTATACCGCCCGTCGCAAAAGTGATAACATTTCCTGCATCGGGGTGGCTACTACAACAGATATACGAAAAGGGTTTACCGACCATGGCATTATCATCGAATGGGGAAAAGAAGCAATCGACGCATATGTTTTCAAAGACGACGATGGCAAGCTCTATATCACATGGAAGGCTTACGGGCTGGATAAGCGTCCGATCGAAATACTGGCATCGGAACTATCGGCCGACGGGCTTTCGCTCAAAGGCGAACACTTTACCCTCTCCGATCCGGCAAAAGGTTGGATAGAACGTGGTGACGAAGGACAATGTATCGTAAAACGAAATGGCTATTATTATCATTTCTACTCGGTGGGCGGATGCTGCGACAACCGTTGCGACTACCGTGTACATGTAGCACGTGCTAAAAGCCTGCTAGGCGAATGGGAACAATACGAGCCTAAACCTATACTGCAAGGTGGTACAGCTTGGCGATGTTCGGGACATGGTACGTTGGTACAATCGCCCGAAGGCAGATATTTTTATCTGTATCATGCTTACAATGCCCACGATTTTGAATACGTAGGGCGTCAGGCTTTGCTCGATGAGCTGATGTGGGACGACAATACAGGCTGGCCATATTTCAGATATGGAGATACACCCACTGCGCAAGCTCCTGTTCCGTTTGCAGGAACAGTGCAGAAAAGAAATATCGATATCCGAGACAATTTTAAAACCCCGAAATACAATACTTATTGGCAATGGGATATGTATACATCAAAACCAAATGTAACTAAAGACAGTAAAGGTATCACCATCGTTAACGAAAAAAGCGGATTGTCTTTCTGGGGAGTAAATTCCCAATCAGGCAATTATACAATGAGTACCGAAATTATCGGTAAAGGTTCAAACTTCAAAGGCCTTACAGTATACGGAAGTGCAAAGAGTTTGTACGCTTGGGGTGTTGAAGGTGCTAAAATAAAACTTTTTAAAATACAGGATAACAAAAAAGAAGAAGTATATAGCGAAGCTATAAGCGGAGACTCTGCTTCTGTCCATATCAAGATAGAAGCCGTTAGCGGCAGACTGTTCCGCTTCCTTTGGTCGTCCGATAATACTGAGTGGAATATATATCCTAAAGACAACAAAAGCATCGACGCTGCGTTCTTACCTCAGTGGGGACGAGGGCTACGTGTTGGTTTTCTTATCGAAAATAATGGCAGTGATAATAATGCAACCTTCTCTTATTTCGATCTGATAAATAAATTTTAGGTAAGAATATCCATACTTATGCAGGTTTTGATTTACCTGAACAAAAATCAGTTAAATCAAAATCTGTAAAGTCGGATATAAGTCTTTTTTCTACAATAAACTCTGTAGGCAGACCGGCCTGTATTTAAAAATCTATATCTATATCTCCAAGTCCATCGGCTGCACCTTCGGCCAAATCTTTGGTTACCTTAGTCACCCCATTGGCGATATGCCCCACCGAATCGCTGATGACCTCCTGTACTGGTTCTATAATATCTCCTATACCGTCAACTATTTTATCAATTATATTGCTATCGGTTGTTTCATCCGAAATTGCTGAATTTTCTTTATCCGCATTTACCAGTTTAGTTATAGATTCTCCGATGCGAAATGGTATTTCCATTATTCCGTCGGTCACCTTGTCTAAATAAGAGGGGTCTTTTTTTTCTTGTTCTTGATTTTAGTCTGTGTTCTCCATTGTATCCATCGTTGTGTGCGTTATTATATTATTTATATTTATTTTTATCCGCCTCTGTAATTTCACGTACTACTTTGCAGGGATTGCCTACCGCCAAAACATTGGCAGGAATATTCTTCGATACTATGCTGCCGGCACCTATTACCGTATTGTCGCCGATAGTTACTCCCGGAAGGATATGCACACCTGCCCCTATCCATACATTATCGCCGATGGTTACAGGATATGCATATTCCAGTCCTTGGTTTCGCTGCTCTACATCGAAAGGATGTCCAGCAGTATAGATACCGACGTTGGGTGCTATGAAAACATTATTGCCAATAGTAACTCTAGCTCCATCGAGAACGACAAAGTTCATATTGGAAAAGAAGTTTTCTCCAATTTCTATATTATAGCCATAGTCGCAATAGAAAGGAGGTTCGATAGTAAACTCATGTCCTATTTTGCTCAACAAGTTCCTGATTACGAGCTTTCGCTCATCCACCTTGGCCGGATGCAGGTTGTTGTAATGATAAAGAGCTTCTTTGGCATGTTCTCTGTCTGAAAGTATTTCCGGATCGTAATTTGCATTATATAGCAGGCCTTTAGCAGCCTTTTCTTTTTCTGTCATAGTTTTGGTTATCCAATGGTTAAACTTTTCTATTATAACAATGTATAGCTAAAGCTATTTGTTACAGCGTCCTAATATAAGCATTTTAGATAAAAGATGTGTGATACGACTATTTTTATCTGCAAAAAGAGCAGTAGGGAAAATAACCTGCTGCTCTTTCATATTTTGTTGGATCGCTCTTATTTTTCGTTCAATTCGACATAATATTTAAATCTGTCGAGGATAGCCTGCCAACCCTGTTGTTGCAGTTCTATAGAATTTTGATCCTCAGCCTGAAACGTTTCCTCTATTTCAGTTTTATTTCCTTTGCTTTTGAATATTACTTTAACTTTACGTCCATCAGACAAAGTATAAGTAATTTTTTCATTCGGCACCACCTCATCATAACGGCCTTCGAAATCGAATCCGACGGAACCGTCTTTTGCTTCCATACGTGAACTAAACCATCCTCCGCCTTTGAGATCATTTACTGCGCTTACTGTATGCCAGTCGTCAGAAGCCGTATTCCAGTTAACGATATGGGTAGGGTCTGTCCAGTAATGCCAAACCACATGCAGAGGAGCAACTACTTTGATACTTACTCTTATACTTTGTCTTTTTTGTTCCATACTTATAAATTTTTATTGCATCGAATGCACTCCAAAACAATTACCTTCGGTATCGAGGCACAGACATATAAAACCATATTCGTCTATCGAAAACTTAGAATGTATTACCTTTCCTCCGGCAGCTACTACACGACTTTCTTCGACAGAGCAATCATCACTTCCAAAATATACGATGGTACTATTTCCTCCGGCTTCTATTCCTTCCATCTTCACCAACATACCCGATACATTAGGAGCCGACATATCGTCGGACATAGGGAACATGTACATTTCGGAATGATCATTGTTGACCATAGGCATTTTTTCCAATTTATCGTTCAGAACGGTTTCATAAAACTTACGAGCACGAGCCATATTATTTACATAGATCTCGAACCATACTACAGGGTTTGTTTTAGCTGCCATATTAATATTGTATTAATTGTTAAAAAAATCAGAGTTCTTTTGCCAGAAACTCCTTAAGATAAATTCCCAGTATTTCTTCCCATCCTGCCCTATAGCTTTCTGGTGTAAACTCAGGGCCTGAACCTGCAAAATTTTCAGTACCCTCGTGTGTCAATGTTACTTTGGTTCCACCTTCTATAGGTTCGAGACTCCATGTGAGCATCGATTCGCCTTTACTATGGCCGGGATGTGCCCATGTATGTTTTAATATTTTTTCGGGTATTATTTCCTGTATTATAAATCGGTGATTGAATATCTGTCCTTCGTAGGGCACAGAAAAGTCAAAAGACGCACCTTTTTTCAGTTCGAAATTATCGATAGTGAAATACCATTCTTCCATTTGCTCTTTATCTGTAAGGGCTTTCCATACTTTTGAGATTGGATCCGGATATATTTTTTCTATTATTATGGGTTCGTGTTTCATGATAAGACAAAAATCAAGTTGATAATCAGTATATTTAATATAAACATAAGAGATATTGTCCGTGTTCATTCCTATTAGTTAATATAAATAAAGACAGAGACACTTAAAAGAAAAGTATAGTATCTATTTTCAACCGGAAAATGGTAATTCAGGAAATAGAAAAAACACAGGTAAAGCCAGACTTTATACTATTCGAAGTAGTAGAAAGGCATTTACCTGTGTTTGGATTTAGATGAATGAAATTTATATAGCTACAAAAATTTCTTTCTTACCCAGCTTACTCCAACCCACCCGATAATCAGCAGTAACAAAACTCTTCCGCACCATACTTGAAAAGATTGGAAAGAAGAAAGTCTATTTACCTCTTTTTCTACATGTATAGGGTAAGGAACTTGTATACTATCTGTCATAAAAATAGAATCGCGGACGAACTTATCACGATAGAGATATTTGTATTTTTCAAAAAATACGGTATCACCTTTCAATTTTACGAGAACCGAATCGTAGCGATAAACCGAATCGTGCAGGATACGATCTTTGTATTCTGTCTTTATCGATTCTACAGGCACATATAGTGTGTGTGTCTTGCATGACGATAAACAAAAAATTATCAAAAGAGTAATCAAAATAATAGTGATAATTGTATTTATACGAGATTCGTCTTTCATCTGAATTCTTTTTTTACATCGAAGCAAGGACAGGCCTTTGCCGCAAATTCGTTATGTCCGTGAACCGTTGCATTGGGATATCTTGATTTAATATCTTTAACCAAAGAGACTAAAGCTTCTTTTTGCCCTTTATTACGGGTATCTTTCGGATTCCCTTTTTCATCGAGACCTCCTATATAGCACACTCCTACCGAAGTGGAGTTATGCCCCAGACAGTGCGCGCCTATTAGTGATTCGTCACGCCCTTTGTGAACCGTTCCGTCGATATAAATAACATGATGATAGCCTATTTTTGCAAATCCCCGGGCTTTGTGCCATTCATTTATATCGTCTACTGTAATATGCTGCCCTTCTTTTGTGGCCGAACAATGAAGTATAATTTTATCTATCTTCCTCATTTTCTCTTGATTTATTTTTTAATATTTCAGATAACCCTTTCAATAGGTCATCTTTATTTTCGAGTATAATATTTAGGTCCTCCAGGCTCTTGTTTATCTTCCACTTATCCTTATCGTGTGCCTTTTCTAATATCGATTTACATTCGATAAAGATGAGAAAAGCTGCCGCAATCATTGTGATATACGGCTGGGGATAGAAGAATGTACCAATACAGTCGAACATAAAGGCAAACAGCATCAAAGCGTAATAAAGAACAGCTTTAGAGACTGTTCGCCTAAGTCCGTAAGAAGTACGAATTTCACCTCGTTGCTTTGCCTTCTGACATCCGCTTACAAGATCGATAGCCATCGACAATGTGACAAGAAGCCACATAATAGCAACTATGGCAAGTTTGAAGCGCAGTGTAACAAAATCGCCGATAAGCAACGACTCAATAAATAATACCATTGGATATAAATTATTAGGAATAATAAGTCCTCCGTTTCATAAAAGAAACGGAGGCTATTTCTGTTATAGAAACATTGAACTGTTTCGCCCTGCGGGCTCTTTATCTATCAAAACAGCACTGATTTGATTTACTTGCTGTTTTTGAACCTCCGATTTATCGATCAGAACAGCACTAACCTTATAAGCATCTGCATTTCCAGAAACTTCTGATTTGCCAATCAGGACTGCATTGATTTTCATGTTGCTTACATCCACACCTTCTGGTGGTAATCCATTCTCAAAATCAGCCATAGTTACATAGGGTTTAGGGTAGATATTACCAATCTAATCTGCATATATGCTCCTTTTATTGGGTATCCGGGAAGCTTTACACCAGAGTATCCTATTATACTATTATAAAAATCAGGATGACCGGATGCTATATATTTACCATCACTACCCCTTTGCATCTCAATTGTTACATTCGAATTATTTTTCATTAAACATCGGGGATCTTCCGGTAGAACATCTATCCATTCTGGTTTTTGTTCTTTTAACCAAAAATCATAGTCTGATATACCATCTTTAAATTCAAACTCCTTATGCCAACATCGGCGTAATCTTAAATTTTCGTGAGGAGTGTAAGTTAATAATCCCGATTTGGCTACAAAAGAATCTGTTGCACCATAGCTAACTCCGTTGTAGATAATTTTACCATCTTTTTTTGCTGAGTCTTTATAATCTACAAAATACCAATAGTCCGGTTGAAGACTTCCACTAACGATCTCTTCTGATGGAATTTGGTTTACGATACGAAGTTGGATGGTTTGGTATAATACTTCATCTAAGATTTCATAAACCTCTACATTATCTGAACCTGTAAATGAAGACTTTCCTATTACTCCTCTAAATACATTATTCCGTGCCAATAAAGATGTATTATAGGTTAAATCATTATACACCACAGTGGCGTTTTGCTTATCGCTTGATCTGACCAGATATGTTTTTCCTTCCTCAATAGAGTCTTTAGGCATTGGCATAGATGATAAAGCATTTGTAGCATCTAATCCTAAACCATAAATCATCGGTAAATTATGTATGATATCCAATGTTTTCAATTGATGTTTACCCTCTAACCATATTATTTTAGAATCAGTAAATACTATGTTTTTTTGAGAAGGATCTATAGCTTCATTTAATGATATAATATCATTAGCCACTATCGCCTTATCTGCTGGATTAAATGGAGAAAAACTACCAGGTATATTTGAATCTGAAGTGATGGGTATTAAATCTCCACGAAAGTTACTGTAGCCAAATGAAGCATTACTATATTTTTCAAAATTATGAATAATGGAGTCTTTTATTACTAATCCTTCCTTTGCCGATTTTTTTGCAAAAACCCATTTATCTAATGGTAAAGATTTATCCACATTTTTCACATTGGGTACAATTATTCCTTGTGCTGTACATCTCGAAATGAAATCATTCCTTAGTTCAGATTCCGTATCTCCATTTAATGGCAAATACTCCGGTTCATTTCCTATTTTATACTCACAGTCATTGAAAGCAAAACGGTTATTAGATAGGGTACCAGTAATAGAACTTACTGGTATAACAATCTTACATTTATCATATAAATTTAAGTTGCCATATAAATCTGCGATGTTAATACCCACATATGAATTAGCAGAGCCACCATTCCCTGTTCGCATTAAACAATTAGTAAAACTAACCACAACATATGTACCAATTGAAAAACTAACTATTTCACAATTTTTGAAATTAAATATACTATTATCGCCATTTGATGTTGTAGTAATTATTAGATCTTGTATTGTAGCATCTTTTATATACCAATTTTTATTTCCAGATGGCTTCCATGTAGATCCTACAATTTCATTACTGAAAGTAGTATCCTTTATTCCTGTCCCAATTATATTTATATTATCATTGTTCGCTCCTCCAGATTTCAAGTTGAGTTTAAAATAACCTGTTCCAAATATATTTGCTGTTTTATTTCCTAATGAATATACAGCACTTCCATTTCCTGGCCTTTCTCTTGAGCGACCAGAACCAACACCTACTAATGAATAGAATAAGGTAGAATATGATAAAACAGTTTCTGGATTATCTCCATTATATGTATAATACACATCTTTAAAATTATACTTTCCCATCCTCTTCCAATTTTTCAGTTATTATCACTCGCTTATTATTAAGCACCAAAATATTACAATTATCAAAATCTGCAACTCCAGACTCTACATGTTTGTCAAATAACTCTCTAAACACACTCGGCTGTTCTTCGAAGAATATATTATCATCAACCTCCAGAATTACATCACCTTTCTTTACTTCATATATCATACTTCCTCCAATTTTGCTTTTGCGTAAATGAATAAATAAGCTGTAGGATCAGTTGTTTGATATTCGATCGAAAACTTCACCAATGAGCCTTTTTCTACCTTTTTATTTAATATTTGATTATCCGGTTTGGAAAATGACTCAACATCGATAGAAAGTGAACTAACGTTCAACGTATCTATCTTATATATAGTCATTTCCTCCCCTATAAACATTCTCATTTCTTTATTTTCCATCGTCAGAGCAATGCGCCGTTCGAGCTGAAGATTACGAGCATACTCGGCCAATTTATCAAACAGATATTTACCTGATGTAAGCGTTCCGTCACCCTCACTTTTAGAACCGAATATCCAGAAGCCTGACGGATCTTCTATAGTGGGTAAAGACGAGAGTCCTACCGGATCTAATTTTCTTGTATCATTTGCCATTTTAATTTATTTAATTGATAATATTTCCATTGTCTTCTACTTAGTAAATCAATATTGCATTTTTAGTATCTTCAGTCATAACTATACGTCTATCTTCAGTTCCAAGTACAGGTATTATATTGAAACGTGAAGCATCTATTTCGAATAGAGGAAATACCGATTCTTTATTTATTGTTATCTGGTAGCCCGATGCTTCACCCATCTGACCTGTTATTTGCGAAAATGAAAGAGAAGCTCCTCCATCACTGCCAAAGCAATACATCTTCCCTTGCGAAGTACGAAAAGCCACTAAATATTTATTTACCGTAGTCAGTAACAAACTCGATAACTTGTCACCACTGAGAGTGCGGACGAAAGTTGATAGCCCTTGCTTGTAAACACCACCGTCTTGAGTCTCGGTAAATGAGCTTTCACTTACTGCACCTATCTCCCAAAATGGTTCGGGTGTTTCTATCCTTTCCACATAACATCTATCGAACAAACTTTCATCCGTAAAATGATATGCTTTAAAATCTCCGATATCAAGTAAATAAATATTTGTTATTCCCCCGGGATTATATTCACAGCTATGCTTTATATTTTTTAACAGCCTACATGTCATTATTTTAATCCTTTAGCCATTAGCCAAGAGCCAATAGCAGTTAATAAATGAGCCGTTAGCCTTTAACTTTTTAGAGTTAATGCTAACGGCTGTGAGCCCTCTGGATTTATGGAGCTACCACTGTTTTGTCGGCAATAGCGGAGATTACACTTACATCTTTGAGTAAGCGTCCCATTTCTATTTCTGTACCGGCCATTGTCACTGTCCAACCATAAGCATCGGCATCAGCTGCTCCGGAAGCATAGTTGAACGCCGTTGCGCTCAATCCATTATTACGTCCCAAAACAATTGCTTTGTTAGACTTATCAACAACCACAGCCGTAAATTTACCAAGGCTCAATGCTTTTTCCTGATTAAGGAACTCATAGTCGTAATTACTTATTGTGAAATTCACAGTATGTGTGCGATATTTACCACCATTGCCGTTGACAGCAAGTTCGTCGGAGAAAGATGCAGTATTGTCTACAAAATCTATTTTATAAGCCTTATCGCTATCGGCAAGGGAAATAGAGTCTATTCCTCCGTCTGCATCGAGTGTATATTCGTTTTCGGAATCATAATTTATCAGATAAATTTCTTTTACACCGGCTACCGTATAATGACAATTATCTTTTGTTATTTTTGAAGTTAATTTACAAGACATAGTAATTTACTTTTTTATTATTTAAATTGAATATTAATAC
>NZ_JAEPKU010000079.1 GCF_016652235.1 Dysgonomonas sp. Marseille-P4677 | reverse complement strand
AATGGATACCTAATCCGTAACTCTGTTGTTTCCAAAGTCTATTAATCTAAAAAAATAATTATCTCCAAGCCTTTGAGAGTCATTCTCAAAGACTTTTTGTAAATATGGAACTCGACCAGCCAAAAAGCGCAGAGGCTTTGGTCTTTAAAATGAAATAATTAACAAATAACATCATATACAATATGGATAAAATACTATCAAACAATTCATTATGGGAGAAGCTATCAAAGATTAACGAACCGCTAAACAGATTATCTACCGATCAGAAAGCAGTTAGCAAAGATGCTTATTTTAACTTCAAATTATTCAAAGTTAGAAAATTATCATTTGTAATAGTTGTTCTAGGCTTATTGGTGTTTATACTTACTGTATTTTGTATGAAACAGCAGAATAATTATACACTATTGATCAACTAATGTCATAGAAATATATCAAAATAAATTAGAGATAGAAAAACTACTCCTAAATTACAGCTAAGTCCTGCAAAAATGGTATTCTTAACCTTAAAAATCAATAGATGAGAATACCAAGAAACAATTAAAAACCATTTAACGTGAGTCACGTATCAAAACGATATCCACACGAATTGTCTCAACTCACGTGGATATTTAACACAAACTTTACAAAACTATACATATAATATCAGGTTCAAAACCTAGATACATATTCTAGACTCAAATCACATATATTTAACCCTTGATGCATTTAAGCAATTTGAGTTTTCAGGTTGTTAATATTTCGGTTCATTAATTTGTTATCAATTATATAACTGTCAATGCCATTATCTTGGAAAAGATTCTGTCCTTGAAGCCCTCAAATGATTTGGCATAGTTTCTACGAATCATAAATTGATCACATAGTTGAGAAAATAAAGTTTCAAATTACTTTCTTGATTTTCTAAAGATATAGGCTTGTGGCTTATAGTTCTTGTGATTTCTACGCATTGGTACTTCAAGCTTAATTTGATTAGAAGAAAACAAATCTCTTTGATAGTCAATACTTAAATAGCCTTTATCTCCCAATATTATACAATTCCGGTATAGACTCTTCACATCTTTCAGATAATGAATATCATGTATCGATGCTTGACTTAAATCAAAGTCTATAAGAACGCCATAAATAGTACAAACTGCGTGCAATATATATAGCCGTAATAATTATTGTTTTGTGAGGCACAGTATCCTTTATCGGGAACAGATCCACATGCTTCTTTGCAAATTGACGAACGAGAGCTGCGGCTTAAGGTGCATACTTCCAATGGCATGCTATAGACAATATAATAATCACGAAGACCAATACTGCAAGCCAACTTTTTTCGTAATAAATCTCGATGATAAAATAATCGGTATTTTCAATTATATTATACAGTTATAGAGCAAAACGGAGTTTGGATGCGAAAGATATTAAAGAACTCTTTCAAGGTAATATGGAACATATCGGTGTAGATCGTACCCCGACATTCACGTAATCACCTTATATACAACGTATTATTTAACATAGTTTATCAGGGCAAAATTCAATACTTCTGATCTAGCTTTTGGTCAAATGTCAGAACAGAAGTAAAAGGAGGATGGATTGTATGCAGTTTATATTAGAGTAGCTCATAACAGAAAAAATTCTTACATCCGAACTGACATGCATGTATGTGCATGAAGGTGAATTAAAGGGTGGAATAATCTACAAACAAGAAATGGAGTTGCCGTAAATATCAGACAAATGTGGGCAATGCCAATCTTTAGCTAGAAACAACAGCTCAACAATTTGCAATTAAATTTGGACAGAAATTCAAAATGCTTTAGTTTTATCGCTTGCAGAGACGGATGCTCCCATCTATTAGGCCTAAGAATCCCTAAGCGATGAGTCTTCATTTATTGAAAGAAAAATACTGACACAGTCTAAAGGAACCACTATAAGCAATTGAAAATATTTCGCCGAATTGATGAAATATCTTAATATCAACTTCTTCGACGAAATACCTACTAACTGCAAATACATTGAATACTATATAAACCATGTACCCTTTAAATACTATTTACCTTTCAATATTTTTTGTATTTCAAATTCATAATATGCACAGTAACTTTTCAATAATTCATCATTTGTTATATTTTGTTTATATTTCAAGGCCGAATAAATATCTTTTAGATTTTTGTAATATAGAACACTCAAATCTGGAGCTTTTACATATTGTATATCCATCGTCTTATAAACATTTTGCCAATCTTGATTATTCATATTATCAGAGGATACATTCTCTAACAGCTCAATAAAATCAGATGGTTGTATATTATAGTTTCCTACGCCTGAACTATTCAAATTAGAAAAACCATATATTGCTTTCGTTTGGGATTTCGTTACAGCTTCGGGATTGAAAACTTTTTTAATTTCTGCATTGTAACACATAATAATCCACTCCAGCATTCGCCTATCTGTTAAGTTCATGTTACCTTGAGTACGAAGACCTTTAGTTACATAACGAGTCAAATCATTTAATAAAGTTTCTGCAGAATACGGATCATCTGTAAAACTCCCACTTACAGCAATTACCGGAAGTCTGTTCAATATTTGGACTAATGGAGAAGCAATCAGAGGATTGGTCATATTTGTATAAAAAGCCCCACTTTTTTTAAAATTCTCCTTATTATTAATCCAATTTATCTGCTTTATAGCATCTAAAGCCCGCATTAATATTTCTCTCTGCTTTTTGCTGGAAAGAGTAGTATATACCGGTTTATTTCCGTCCACATCACTATTAATGTAAATACCACCTAATGGATATGCTAAATGCCTTAGCTGTGTTAATGTATGTAAGAATATAAATTCAGGGAACAACATTTTATAGCTGTCATCTGTATCGGGCTTATCAATCCATTCTAAATAATTATCCATTATATATTTGTAGTTTTTCAATGCATATGTAGTTGACTTAATTACATCATTTCCCAATGTATTCCTGATTGCCCGTGGATCTTCTGCAATCTGATTTTGTGAAGGGCGTGGAATAAATTTATATCTTACGTCATCTTTATGTTCATCTATCCATTGAGATAATATTTTTTCTTCGGAAACAGAGTTATCAAGTATAGGTTTATAAAGCCATTTTATTGCAAAATAATCATATACACCCAAATCAGTATTCACCATTTTTACTCCACGCTCCAAATCTCCAGGCTGAGCTACATAATTATATAGAACATCGTCCATAACAGATGCCGACAATCCATTTGTAGAAGTAAACGTGGGTGAACGCAACGAATCTACATCGTACCAAGAACTACCAGCCAAGTTATCTGTTAATCCTAAGCAGAAGCCAGCTTCTTTCAAAATTATAGCAGCTACCGTCTCTTTTAGGATTTCTTTAGGCAATTCGTTATTTCTCACCCGTTTATCTACGGATCCTGTCTGAATAAGCCTATCGCTGTGTATCGGTATAAACATATCTCTGGGAAAATAGAGCGAGGCACTCAATATTTCACCACTTCTAGGATCAGTCTTAATATTTTTAATTATATTTCTCCCAGCTGATTGAATATATTTAATACAATTATAGGTCAGATTATTATTTGCATCAAAAGTCGAATCATTAGCAGGATAAGGAAAAACGGAAATTGTATTCTTGTAACCTATCTTTTCAAAGGCAGCATTCCATTTTTCAAATCCTAATTTAATTCCCTCCATACATTCATCAGAAAAAAGAGTATCTACATAAAAGACTAACGGTTTTATTGGACTGACTAAAGATCCATTTTTATATGCGGTAGTATCCAATAAATCCAGCCTCCATCTTCTTGACACGTAATCATGTTTTAAGCCCTGATTTATTCCATCATATGTCGATATCTGGGTAACACCTGTTCCCACCCTACTGTCTGCAAATCTAAAATCCATGACTTTGTCAGGCAAAAGGCTTATTGTCGTATTCACTGTAAAAGAAAGAGGCTTGGTCAATCCAATTATGTTAGTCGGAACATCTATAGTCATATCAGTATATATCGATATGCTATTGTCATAGGCTGCAACATCGTGTAATATAGTTTTATCATTCTTCGGCTTTGTAGTAAAACTTACTATATAGTTATTACTTTCCATGAAAAAGGGTGTACCATCGAAAACAACAGATAAACTATCCGGAGAAAAAGCCAAAGTCGGTGCCTTAAAGATAATAGAAGGAATATTACTCTTCCTTATAGCACTTTTTACATTCTCATCTTCTTTATTTGTGACCAGTGCGAGTCCGTTTTTACGAGACAGGGTAATAATTGAATCCGTTTTAGAAACAGAAAAAAACAATGTATTATTTGCATTCTGTCCTACGTTCAGTGTTCCAAATTCACTTACTTTATCTAGATGTGATGATAAGATCAGATCTTTATCTATGAGCTCTAAAGGAAATTCGATATAGAGTTTGTCTTCGACTAGATGGAGAGTTATTAATCCTTTAACCGTTTTATATTTCTTTCCTTTAAATATTTTGGTATAAGGTGCCTCTTTTTGTTTAGGTACCGAATCATCACTTATTCCCACTTTTTTTTTCTTTTTTCTAAAAAACGAGGTGCTTATTTCCCTATTATTCTCTTTCAATGCGTCTCCATTACTATATACAAATATCGACGAAGTGAATCCTAGTAAATAAACAATCAGTAGCATATTTCTTTTCATCATATTTGTTTTAATTATTTTATTGTAAGACTATTCTCTATTTGATTCAAAAGGAATTCATAGTGTGCGCGCGTCTCTCCTCCCGAAGATGGAATATTACGTTCAAGCAATGACTGTACACGCAGCACATAGCCAAAGGAGTCGCTAGCAGTTGCCATCGGATAAAACAATCTGAATTCAGGACCCCATTCATATCCTGATACAGGACTAAACATATTATTTTCATTCATAGAACTATAAGTGTGATTGGACCCACAAGAACAAGTGAAACTTACACTATTATTTACGCCCAATTCTTCTGCAATCTGAATGTCTGACGTAAAGGACTTTTTTTCCGTAGGGTCTTCTTTGATTAAATGAGAATTAATCATGAACTGATTTATAAACTCTCGCTGCATCATCATATCCGTACTGCTAGGTTTTCGGCCAGAAATTGTTGATTTCCAGATAAAATTGTAAACATCATCTGCACACTCCTTAAAGCTATATGGATTTGAATCTGCCAAGGTAGAAGAAACCACTACTTTTTGAGGTGCAGAAACAATTCTCTTTATAAGATAGTTATCTATCAAATCATTTACAGAACTGGATATTCCTATTTTCCCTCTCAAAACTAGATTATCGAACCATGAATGGTTCCCTACTTGATCTATGATAAACATCAAAGCTTTCTTTTGGATATCTTTCGGAACACTTTGGTACATATCTCCTTTATCACCTTTCTTTATTTCCTGGAGGTATAATCCTCCAACATTTGCGTACACATGACCTATATACCGTATATATTGTTGAATAATAGCATTGTAAATCTTTTTTCTATAAGAATAATCTTCATCGTCGTCATGAACCCATGAATCTAAATTATAAGTTATAAATTCAAGATTTCTTATTCCATATTCAGATGCTTTCATTGCATCATCTCCTAAATCTTCTACTTGGGATCTTGGGTCGTACGTCCAGTATATTTGCTGTTTTCCATAATGATAGAGAAAATCTCCCGATCGCTCGGTAATCCATTGAGATAGTATATTAGACTCTTCTTCGTACGTTTTATCAGGAAATGCTGTATACAACCATTTTATTGAAAATTTATCATATTCACCAAAACGTGGAGGGGTCATTTTCACTCCTTTTTGATAATCTCCCTGCTGTGCCACATAATTATATCGAGCATAATCCATTATAGAAGATGTTGTTCCATATTTCTGTGTGAAAGTCGGAGAACGTAGCGAGTCAACGGGAAAAACGGCCGATCCGCTCATGTTGTGCATTAATCCCAAACAGTGGCCTATCTCATGTGCTATAACATAGCGGAGTCCATCTCCAATTATTTCATCCGGGATTTTTTTTCGTCTCACATCATTGACAGTTTGGGCTGTCTGGACAAAAATCCAGTTGTTCAATAATTCTATTATATTGTGATACACATATACCGAAGCTGTTATTATCTCTCCCGATCTTGGATCGGTCCATGATGGGCCCATTGCGTTGGCTATTCCTATAGGAGCATAACGAATACAGGAATATTTTAGATTGTCAGGATCAAAAACTGAATCATTTTGAGGAAAATCCTTCGCCAGAATTGTATTCTTAAAACCTATTTCCTCAAATACTTCATTCCATTGTTCCACTCCTTCTTTTATATATTTCTTCCATTTTTCAGGAAAAGTATTATCAATATAAAAGACTATAGGTTTTTGGGGTTCGACCTTTTCTTTCCTCAAATATGCATCTTTGTCAGAAGGAGTCAGGTCCCACCTATTAGAAAAGAAGGTAGCCCTCATAGCTTGATCGTTTTCATTCAAAAGATACTTTCCTGTTGGAAATATTGCCATTCGATAATCCCCATAACGTGGTCTGTAAGGCTTATCTTTCAACAACATAATGGAACGTGTTACCACAGCTGTAAAGGGTACATCCTTCGCTGCATCTTTTCCATCTGCTGTTTTCAGACTATATGTATATGATAAATGGCTCTGTATGGTCACATTATCTGAAAATGCTTTGATTTCCCCCAAAAAAGATTTATCTCTCTGATATGATTCTGTTCTTTTATAGCCAGACATGGCATATAAGCTCAACTGATCGAATGGTGACATCTCCTTGTTATCACTCACAAAAAAATCTGTCATGTCAAATACTATAGCCAAGCTATCGGGCGAATAGGCCGAAATTTTCATATTCTTAATCACTGCGCCTATAGTGCTCTGGTCAATAGCTTTTGCTATATTGGAATCTTCGTTGTTTGAAATATAGTTAGAATTTATACTCCTAAGTTGGACATTCTTCTCTTGTTTCGTAAACTCAACATACAAAGGAGCCGAAGGTTTGGAACCAACTATAGCGTTAGCATTATTACTGATTTGTGAAACTGTAGACCCAATTAGCATTTCTTTATTTAAGAGAGTAATAGGAAGTTCAAAATACAGCTTTCCTTTGACGTTATGCAGTGTTATTAGGCCTTTTACAGTGAGGTGTTTTTCTTTAAACAGTTTTTCATAATCTGTCTCTTTCTTTGTTTTTGTGCTGTCTATAGACGTTTTTGGAGCCTTCTTTTTCTTAAAAAAAAGAAAGCCTTGTGCTGAACCAGACATAAAAAAAAAGGTCAGCGTTACCATCAGAAATAAGCTTTTTTTTACCATTTTATTTTCTTCTATTAAAAATTTATCCATTTTTTTAAAAGTCCGGATATCACATCCGGACTTTTAAAGTAGTGTTTATTTTCCTTGTGTACCCAAGGCGGTTATCCGGCTAAATCCACCGAATGTTTTTTCGACGGAAGATGCTTCTAACGCTCCTGCTAAATTAGTGATTGCTAGAGCATATACTTTCCCTTCCTGTGTCGTTTCGTTATATGTCGCTACAAATAATTGATTTCCATTCTCATTCATAGGTGTATAATCATCTTTGGCATTTAAAACATACCATGCTTCATGAAAGAGTTTGATTGTCGTTATTACTTCTCCTGCCGGAGGAGTAAAACGAGATGTCGCACTAACCGAAGAGGCCGAAAAATATGCGGAATACACAGCTGATGGCGTAGCATAATAAACTACATCCTTGTTCTCACAGGTTTCAAAACTAATTGCCTGATCTATATCGGGACACGCTTGTGTAGCATATTTTGACGCTGACTTGAATACCTGATTGGAGTTTTCATCATAATCTGCGATTATACTGTAAAAAGCAATTTCTCCGGTTGTTTTATCCTTCAGCGCATGCATATATACACCATTTGTGCCAACCCCGGCCGAAAGAGGCTGCATATTCGGCATACTGAGGGGGTTGTATGCGTTCACAACACTCTCATCGTATGTTACATCCGAAAAAGATAAATTGGAAAACAGTCCACCCTTAACGCACGCAAAACGGCTTAAAGTTTCGTCATAATAAGTCATGAAAGAATCATATGCAGTTACGGAGGCAATATAATCACTTACATAATATTTTATCTGAGTTGAACCCGGTGCTGTATAATTTATATAACTTGTAAATATATCAGATTGAGAACCTTGTCCATAATTTATAAAATATAAACGTCCATCGTCAACATAAATCATATGTTGATTTATACTATAAGAAAACGCCTGAGGCTTTTTTACTGATGGTGGGTTTACAAACAATTGGTCATAAGAAGAAGCCACCATGTAGGTTTCAGGATCTATTGAGAAAAAATCATCTTCTGTCAAAGTGAATATCTTATATGTGGACATATTACTCAACATGGTCTTTCCGAATTGTATTTTTTTTACTAATCCGTTAATATTAAAACCGTTCGCTGCTGAGAAATTGTTTCGTTTATATAAGACCTCACCCGTATATCCTGATGAGAAGTATCTAGATCTGACAAGTGAAATATCGGAAGTCATCCCATCTTTTGTATCAGCAACAATCAATCCGTCTCCAGAAGTGCTGATAATGCGTACGTCCCAATAAACATGGTGTTGCAGATTTGTTTGATGATCAGTAATGACTAACCATAATGTGTATGGCAGAGAATTGGGACGACGGACAATAGGTTCGTTTATATCTTTATCCCTACTTAGAACAACGTAATCTTCTACCCTCGGCATTAAGTTCAACCTCCATTCGTAAGACAAATCAGGATTACTGTCCCCATCTTTTGTTATAGTGGTATTTACACTATAAACAAGGCCTTGCTGTATTTCAACGAGGGAAAAAGGTTCGCCTAATTCCGGAATACTTACTTTTATCTCACCAATTTCTATTGATGCATCAGTACTCTGATCTTCGTAGCACGAGATGAAACCTAGACTTAAAATAACTGATATAAATATTATTTTCTTCATTTTCCTACAAATTATAAGGATTTATCTTTATAAGAGGTTCTTCTGGATACAGGGAAATAATATCACCGGAAGAGTTGTATCTGACCGCATCTTTACTGTGTCTTAACGGAACAGAAGGATGGGCTTCATTGTAATCATATACATATTGTTGCAATGCTCGAATCATCGAAGAAAAAATCGGTGTTCCCGGGACTATCATTGGATACTGTTCCAATATTTCAGGTGTAGTACCTAAATAACCGTAAAAATTTAATGGTTTATCTCCCCATACTTCAATCATTATTTGATACAGTTTGGTACTATATACCCCCCTGACTGTGGAACCTGTTTCTGTAGTAATATATGAAACATAATTACCTAAATTCCTTTTTTCCCACCATTCCGGTTTTGGTAAAAATGCATCCCATATGACCAACGTCTGCTGGCGGGATAATAATCCGGCCTGCAGTTCTGTTCCTTCAATCAGTTCTAAGCCTAGAGTATATTTATCATTCAATATGTCATCCACATTATATAACTTCAACTTAAGCTCTCCTTTTAAGGAATCCGCTTTGACTACACCCTCTAACACCTCATATTTTTCAAATGGAGCAGTAGTGGTATCACTTAAAACCCTGGCAGAAAATGTTCTGTCATGAGATACCTTCGGGCCTATTAATGTAACTGGAATGGATACAGTCATCGAAGGCTGATCCATAAAGTAGAAAAATGAGAACTGACTAGCCATCGATGAAAACTGTATTGCAGAGTCTTCCTCTTTATATGTTTTTATTTCATCCTTTTCACAACAAGCAAGCATTAAGAGAAATACCGCTAACAATAATTTCACTATATAACTTAATATTTTCATGATTACATCTGAGTTTTAACTATTATTTTACTGTACCCTGTTCCCATATAATATTTCATCATCAGGATATGGTATAAGAAATATATCATCATTAAAGCCATAATTTTCTATTCCTCTATAGCCACCAGATATTCCGTAGTCGGTAGGATCCAGAATATTTAACCGTTTGTAGTAGTAAAACAATTGTCCTTCACCCGAAAACTCCCTTATATATTCTTTTGTCAGTTCACTTTGCACTGAAACGATCAACCTCGGATCTATTTTCTTCTCCAGTCCCCTATGAAACCGTACTTGATCTAATATATCGAGGGCTTTCGATTCATTATTGTGATGGATATAGTACTCGGCAAGAATATAATACATTTCAGATATTTTCAGCAATGGAATTCTATTTTTCCTATAATTAACATCGTTGTAATTCTCTGGCTGATAATATTTTTTCAGATAATATACATTTCCCATTGAAGAAGATGATGAAAATTCAAAATGATATTTCAAGCGATAATCTGCTTCACCGATGCCTGCTATAGGATTACCGCTGCCTAATAAACTTAAGGGAATCAATCCGGAGGCATCTGCCTCCGGATGATTAGGCGCGTAATAGTATCCTGATTTACCCCAATATCCCGACTCAAATATGCTTTCTTCAAAATCCTTCCGGGCGATATAGCTCACCATATTATAGGTATCTTGCTCAGGATCAATCATATATGGATTAAATATAGCTTTTAAGCTGTATACATCGAGAGCAAACAGATGCTCTACCCCGAAAGTTCTGTCAACGAGAGTAAGATTGGTAGATGATATATCCGAATATGTAATCCATTTATATGCTGTTCCTTCTTCTTTTGTAAGATCACTAGCTATTTTAAAAGCTTCTTCCAAACCCGCATTACTACCTTCCCACATATAGGCCCGGGCTAATAGTGCCTGTACGGCATAATAGTTTAAGCGGCGATCCCGATTATCCCAGAATCCATCTATGTTAATATCGTCGTAGTAGCTGGACGGATGTAAATTCCGTACTGGGTCATCCTCTAAATTAGACAATGCCTCTTTAATGTCTTTTATTACAAGTGACATCGTCTCATTATAAGGCAGCTGCGGTGTCAATTCTTTTGAATAAACAGTTACATAAGGAATAGTAAGCCGCATCTCATAATCTGCTCTATTCGATAAATTCCCATAGCCGAACATTCGCATAAGATCAAGGTGGATATATGCTCTAAGCCCAAGCAATTCTCCTTTTATCAGTTTCTTACTTTTAGCATTCAGTACATTACTTTGGTTCTCCACATTTTTGAGTGCGTTATTTATATTAGCAATTGTTTGATACGACTCATTCCAAATAGGATTTATATATTTTTCTTTTACACTATTAGCGGAATAAACATGGCGCACAATATAATATGGCTCTGAAGAAGTAGAGTTGTTCTTAACATAAGGAATAGCTAGCAAGTCCGCAAAGTGCCATGTCATTTTCTTTGCATAAAGATCTTCCGAAGCCATCTTGATATAGATCCCAATTAAAGCCTCTCTGAAACCAGATTCGGTTTCATATAGTTCCTCAGAGGTCAGTTGTGAAGAGGGACTCTCACTAAGCCAATCTTTACATGAACTCATTGATATAATGGTCATGCCTATCAATATATATATAAATTTTAACTTTATTTTCATGTTTATTAGGTATAGATATTATTAAAATGTTCCGGTAATAGAGAATGACATATTTCTAGCAAAAGGGTAGTTTGTACCTCTCTCTACCTTAATGGAAGAGAAAGTAGCAATATCATTTAAATAGAAAGTAAATCTGAGCTGCTTCATCTTTAACATTTCCAACAATCGTCCAGATACATTGTAATAGGCCGATATTGATGAAATGGTAAATTCGTTTCTATCTTGTATAAACCGGGTGGTTGCACGTGTCACATTATCTTGAGTCTTGTTCGTCTCAGGGTTAAATGCCCTCGCCAATATAGAATATTGGGCATTTTGTCCTGGAGTTTGCCATCTTCCGGTTAAAACTCTCCTGTCTACATTATATTTGATATCTACATTCTCGACCTTATCTACTAGTGTATAATTATACATTTTACCTCCACCTAGAAAAGTTCCGTTCAGTGTAAGTCCAAATCCTTTATACTCTCCATTTATCGAGACATTACCCCTATATTTAGGATCTTGAGAGCCGCTATAAACCATATCTGAAGATTTCCATACATATGTAAGATTTCCATCTTGCCCTCTGAATATTTCACAGCCTGTCATAGGGTCTATTCCTAACGATGGTACTGCCCAAATAGCATTCATAGGCATACCATCTTGATAGATCAATACGGGACGATTAGTTTCTGTACCTTCAGCTTTCTCCATTTGCCTTTTATTAAAGGCCCTCAAGGCTTCAGATATTTCGACTATTTTATTATTATTTGTAGCTATTTTTCCGCGAATATTTAGAAACCCTTCTTTGTTTTGGATAACAGTATAGCCTAAATCGACTTCTATACCTCGATTACGTACTCGTCCTATGTTCTCTGAAACTGTCGAAAATCCTATCGATGGAGCAACAGATAAATTAGTAGTCAGGTTAGATCGTTCAGTATTGTAATAGTCGAATACCAAAGACAACCCTTTATAGACAAACTGCAACCCTAAGTTTATATCCTTTGATTTTTCCCATCTCAAAAAAGGATTTTCCATATTGTTGAGTATAACTCCTGTAAAACCTTGGTAAAAAGCCGAATTGAAATACCTGTATGTAGCATATGAAACATTCTGATTAGCGTTCTGGTTCCCCGAAGTTCCATACGAAGCCCTAAGTTTCAGCATACTAAGATCTTTTATTCCTTTCATGAAATTTTCGTTATGTATATTCCAACCAGCTCCTACGCTCCAGAAGGTGCCCCAAGGATTATCGCTTCCGAACACTGAAGCTCCATTAAAGCGAAGGGTTAAATCTGTCAGGAAGCGGTCGTCATAACTATAGTTTATATTTTCAAGAAAGCCCATATTTCGTTTTAAGGCATCATACGATACAGGGACTGTATTCTCTGCATATTGACGGGCAAATCCTATATTATTACCCTTGTTACTAGGGAATCCAGTAGCTTGTATCATAGTTTCATTAAAACTCTTTTCCTCAATTTCAAAAACCGTATTTGAACTAAAGTTATGTTTATTGAGCAAAAGATTGTATTGTAAATTGAGCTTACCCTCTATTGAGGATGACTTACCATTGGTGAGTTCATACATTCCCTTTTTCAAGCGAGCTTCTTCAGTGTTATTATATTCATTTCCTAAAAACATAGAATGATTTGACGGATAAAATTCTTCATCGTCCAATCGCTGTGAAGAAACGCTGATTGATCCAATAGCTTTGAGTCCTTTGAATAAATCTGCTTCGATATAAAAATTATTAGAAAAATGCAGATAAGAATTTCGTAAGACTGTATTTAACGATGCGTCATACAATGGGTTGCCTATTTTTTCATTGTTACTTCTCAGCCCTTCAAATGTTCTTGTTAAATCGCCGGTAGTTGCATCATATGGATCCCAGTATGGATTCATCATGGTATAAGTATTAAAATTCCCATATTTCGAGTCATTTTGCTTATTATCGTCAATACTCATTATATTACGGAACAGAACATTTTTATGCCTGTATGAAAGATTTAAGGCTCCGGATATTGTTGTATTATCTGACCCTTTCATTACACCGTCAACCCTCTTATATGAAAAATCAGCAATACTTTTCAAATTCTTTTCTCCCATTTCAACACCTATATAATGTTGTGTGCCTACGCCTGTTCTCAACGGCTTTGATAACCAATATGTACTCTTTCTTGTAAGAGCAGAACGAAGACGTTCATTATACTGTTGCTTGTTATCTATTTTATCTTCGAGATAAGTTCCTGCATTATAATAACCTTCAATATCCTCTACGCGCAACTTTTCCAATGCATTTGTCAAGTCGTAACTTGTAAGATCTGGAATCTGAAAAGATACACTACCGTTGTAAGTAACACGGGTTTCGTTATCGTACATCCGTTTAGTCTCTATTATAATAACGCCATTGGCTGCTTTGGAACCATATATTGCTTTAGCTGCCGCATCTTTCAGTATAGTAGCTCCTGCTATGCGTGACATATCCATGTTTATTATCTTTTCGAGTGTGGTTTCAAAACCGTCCAATATAAATAGAGGTGCATTAGGGTTACCAACGAACGTACTCTTGAAAGCCATACCGCTTTCATCTAGCGGGAATGTACTTACACCACGAATGACCATATCGGGTAAAGTATTTGGGTCTGATCCCATTTCGAAATTCGTAAAAATATTGAGGGAAGGATCCAAGCTTTTCAAACTTTGAATAACATTCTGATTTCCAACCTGTAACAATTCTTTTCCAGTAAAAGATGTAGTAGAACCGGTATAGCTCTCGGCCCTTCGAGTAAATAAGCCTGTAACAACGACGTCTTCTAATTGTAAGGAGCTTGGCTTGAGCTTGATCAAAGCAGAACTTCTTAGTTCTACTATCTGTGTCTCATACCCTATATATGAGACTATAAGGTTTATATCCTGATTATCTACAATCAAGCTAAACTGCCCATTTTCACCTGTCATTGTTCCTCCGGCATTCGTTCCTTGAACGGTTACCGTTGCCCCCGGAAGAGTTTCTCCATTCTCGTCAACTACGACTCCTTGTATAGCGAAAGATCTGCCTCTTTGAGTGGTATGTGTTTCCTTTTGGGGTTTCTTGTATATTATCAGTTGGCGTCCATTAATTGCAAATGTATTTTCCGTATTTGCCAATAAGGTGTTAAGTATCTCTGAAATCGTTTTATTCTCAAACTTAAAGTTCAATTTTTCTTTTGACTTTTCTACAATCTCATCTTGATAGAAAAACAAGAATTCGCTCTTCTTCTCCAACTCCGCTAAAGCTTCACTAAGCGACTTATTTTTTATTTCTATTGTAATTTTCTTTACTGAATCCTGATTTTCATCGGCATTAACATAATCAACCCTTATAAATAAAAAGCAAAATATCAGAAAATAGGGTATTGTATTCAGGGTGAAAAGATAAGTTGCCTTTTTCACCTTCTCTCGAAAATATTTCATATATTTGTGTGTTCTATATATTATACAATATTTGTATAATTCGTTCCTAAGTGGGCAATATTCGTGGTATTGCCCACTTTCGAATTTACAAATCTCTCTGATTAAATGAGGTGTTTGTTTATTTCATATACAATAATATTTTTTTAAGGTTTAACTTCTCTAAATTTATATATTCCTTCTTCATATTGGTATTTGAGTGATGTCGCTAATGACAGGTCTTGCAATACTGAACTAAGGTCATCCTTCAAATCTAAGCTTCCGCTACATGTTAACTTACTTACTATTTCTTCACATTCTATTTTGACTCCGTAATACTTGGATAGTCTCATCAGTATCATTTCTAAAGATGTCTGTCTAAATTTATAAACACCGTCAATCCACGATGTATAGTTGGATGTATTAACTGTCGTAATGGAATTGTCTGTAGGTGACACTAGCAACAGCTGATTCGGACTTAATATGATACCAGATGGATTTCCTCTTTTCATTAAAACCTTCACAGATCCTTCTACTAAAACTACAAATTTATTTGGCTCATTATCATGTACGGCTATATCAAACTTAGTGCCTAGCACTTGCACCGACATATCGTTCGATCTAACAATAAAAGGTCTCTTTGCATCATGGAAAATATCTGCATAAATCTCGCCATCTACATATATCTCCCGTTTGTTTCCTGTAAATTCTTCAGGATAAACGACTCTAGTTCCTGCGTTCACCCATATTATACTACCATCTATAAGCTGCAATCGTGAACGTTTCCCATAAGGCACAATTAACTGATTAAGGTTTGCATGTGCTTTCTTATTCGGAAGAATAATAGTGTCATCATTAATTTTTGTGTTTCCATCTTTCGTATGGTTAATAACTGCCTCATCTGAATTTAAAGTTATTTTAATATCATTAATAACTACCTGAATATTATTAGAGGGCGCAACTCTCTCTATTGTATTAAAATCATAATCACTTGCAAATAGAATTGAATCCTGTTTTTCTTTACTATTGAAATTCAGAAGAATCACGATTCCTAATATACATGCAGCCATTCCAATAGCGATTGAATATGTAGTGATAAGCTTCTTTTTCTTTTTATTAGTTTCCGAAATCCTATTCCACAATAAATGTAGATTCTCATCCACATCCGGATTTTCACATTCATTCATTTTTAGCACGAAGGCTTTTGCTTGATTATAAACCTCTTCACTTAATTTATTCTCTTGAATAAGTTTTTCCCAATATAAATCCGTTATTGGTGTAGAATGAAATACTGATTGCAGAAACAAATCATTATGCAACAAATCTTCTACACCATAATTAACACATTCTTTGTTCATAATTGGTATGGTACAAATACAACTTTACTATATAGGACAAAAAAAATATCAAAAAGTACTTATGTTTTTATATATATTTTTTCAATTAAATTAAAATATCTAAAAACTAAATAGGATATTCAAATATAAAAAAATATACTTATAAGCAGCGATAATGAAATATTTGGAAAGGTTTCTCTAATTTTTATAATAGCAGTTTGTACTATATTTTTTACCGATTGAGGCTTTATGTCCATTAGTTCGGAGATATCTTTATATGATAATTGTTCTACAAATCGGTGATATATAGCTTCCTTCTGGCGTGGAGATAGAATATTGTTTATTTGTGATAAAAAATTCTTTTTTTGTAATACAAGTTCTTTTTTTATCATTTGCTCTTCAACATTAGTTACCGTAAATGCAACTGATTTTACCAACTCTAAGTCAAATATTTTTATTTTTTTATTATTGATATTCAGTAGTTCATTTTTCAGTGTAATATATAAATAGAGCTTTATATTTTCTACCTGAGGTAGTTTTTTTCGATTACTATATAATCGAACGAATACATCATGAATGGCATCCTCAACACATTTATTATCAGACGAGAATCGTAATCCATAATAATACATCTGCTTAGCATATAATTCATATATTCTTGCATAAGCATATGACTGCCCATCCAAAAAATCCTGCCAAAGAGAAATATCCTTATCCATACATTTATTATTCCATCAATCACATAAATTCATATCATTTTTCCATGTGAATATACATTCTTCATACAAAAATAACATAAATTAGAATAGTTTAGACGATTTTTATTAAAGATTCGTCTAATAGATATCCTTATATTACCCTTTCGAATTTTTTGTTTCAAACAGATTAATTGCTAACTAATGTCTTTTTCTGAAATAGATCGTCGAAGAAAATGTAAACCAATGGACGGACAAAACAAGAAAAAAGGAATTACGGTTCCCCGGTTATTAAGACAAGCAATCATTCAAGACTATTTGAGTGGACGAAAGAGCTCCTATATGCTAAGTATAGAACATGGGGTCGATCAAAAGAACATAAGTAAGATGGTTCATCATTACCAACAAAAAAATGGTATTATCTTAGCTGAAAGTATTACAGTACCGATTATGGAACGTAAAAAGAAACAGCAGGAGTAGATTTATCCCTTAAGTTGAAAAATGAGGATTTAAAACGTCAATTGAAACTGGTACAACTCAAACTTGAAGGTTATCAGATCATGGGTGATAAACCAAAATATTTATCAAGCTCATCTTTACTTTGTGCCACAATCAAGCGGAAAGGCTTTTAACAAATTCTTCTTTATAACGAATTGTTTTCTTCTTGGTTGTCTTAGGCAAACCTGTGTATAGGTTAACCTTAGAGTCTTTGAGTAGAAACAGAGTTCCTAAATCAGAATCGGAATCCTCCGTTATCATAGATTCTATTTCTACATATTTACGATTTTCTTTTGATCTTACAACAAAAGGTATAGACTCATTACTAAAATCTTTGATTGTCCAGATGGATTGGATTGTAATCCTCTATCTAAAAATATAAAAATTGAGATGGTCTTTCTCTTGTTTTACATGGCTGTTGACAACTTCTGGTAAAGCAACATCTTCATTCGAGTATGTTGAATGCGTAAATAGTTTAGCTTCACAAGGTAATACCCCATCAAAAGTAATAGTATATTTAATTGACTTTTTCCATTTTTGTGATCAAGATAGGAGGTAAATCTATTTCTGATGCTATAGTAGCCAAGCTGGTGTACAAAGCGTTTAGAGTTGAACCTTATAGAAAATCACTCATGGTAATGAACCAGGTCATCACACTATATATTTATATCCATTTATTGGGGAACAGTGGAAAACGGCCAATAAAGCACGTTACATAATGAAAAATATGTATAGGAATATGCCGAATGGGCTTGAGGGTAATGAAGACTGTAGTCAAATGTCGTCGTGGTATATATTCTCATCACTCGGTTTCTATCCTGTTTATCCATTCAATGGTGTATTTGTATTTGGAAGCCCTCTATTTGACAAGGCTTCAATTTCCCTTCCTCAGAACAGGAAATTTGAAATTGAAGTAATTAATAACTCTTCTGACAATATTTATATTCAATCTGTTACATTGATAACGAGCCTTACGAAGAGAGTTATATAACCCATGATAAGATTTATTGCAGGTGGTAAACTTGTTTTTAAGATGGGTAGAGAACCAAATTTTAATTATGGAAAGACTAAGGAAACTCGTTCTAAATCTTATAATGAGGTAATAAAAGTAGATAGGAGATATTAGATGGTTATCTCTTAAATCAACAAGTCACTATATTTTATTGATATAGTGACTTGTTGATTTAAAAAGTGACAATAGAGCGGATCATTAGATTTTAACATTGCTCCTTTATCTATCGATTTCAGTCATCCACTTTTTCTATATTGTTGCTATGATTCGTAAGGATATCCTTCTGATACAAGCCATGAAGAGAGTAATACAAACCCTTAAAGGCACAATTGGAATTTCGCAGATTACCCCCTGTTTTCTGACGTTCATTTGAAAGAATGAAGTATTCTTATCTTCGCCGTCGATATTAAGTGTAACGAACTTTAATTGGTCATGAGTGACATTATGGAACTCAGCATACGATAAAGAAGTATAGCAACTGAACAGAAAGTACCCTAATTCAGGATTCTATTCTTTCACCTTATTGATCAGGTTACGGTAATTAGAAAGCGCCTGGTCTTGACAATCTTAACAGGTTGATTTCGTTTTCAATGGAAACATAAAAATTAGTATTCTCGTAATTCTTATCACAGAATTTCCCTGCGAATTCCTTGGTAGACAGAAGTTAATTAAAATAATTAAGAAGAATATTTTCAGCTTTTAGGTACTGTTCGCTGAGGATTCTGTTATAATACGAGTAGTTTTTGTCACCTGACAAAACTAATTCTCTTTTAACA
>NZ_JAEPKU010000007.1 GCF_016652235.1 Dysgonomonas sp. Marseille-P4677 | reverse complement strand
GGGGAAAAGTCAAAAAGCAATCCACAGGAATAGTTGCTACAGATTATTGGAGAGTGTATAATGAAACTATCCCTGAAGAAAAATTGGTTCAAACAAAAGCTGAGACTTATACTGTAGAAAGCTACAATGCGCTAATAAGACATTTCTTAGCCAGATTCAGAAGAAATTCAAAATGTTATTCCAAAAGTAGTGTGACAATGGAATTATCCCTGAAACTGCTGATGGCTAAGAGGAATAAATTAATATCTATACAAAGTTACTAATCCCTAAAAATCAGATAAATGAATGCAATGGCAATTTTGCCCATCGTATGGATTAAGAGCCCGGCTGTTGACCTGACTTTTTGCGCTCTTTGAATTTTTGTTTTTTCATTCAGCCAGTTGAAAAATGATTCTATAGGCTGTCTGACCCTAGAAACAGCGTTTGAAAACAAATCGTAAAAGCTTTATTTCGCTGCTTTTCTTGTTCAGATTGTTCATTGATACTTTTAACAGGAGTAAGCATTTCAATATTCCGATCCAGCTTCTTTTCGTCATTAAAATACTCAAAATCAGAATATATTTTGTCTCCAAAAATTATTCTGTTGGATATAAGATCTCCCAAATTCAGTTTAAAGATAGTCAGATCGTTATCTTCTGTGGGAGAAAATGTTATACTCTCAGGAAAAGGGATTTTATCCTTTCTGCTAAAAGCTAAAGCATGAAGTTTGAGACCATAATAGTATTGTTTCTTTGTTGAGCAAAAGCCTTTATTTACAACCCCACGAGCTACTTTGGCTTCTCTATTTCGCCCTGCACAAGTAATTATCAGCATAGAATCAATCAGTGAAATATCTAAATCACAATCATCGGGTATGAATGAATCCATCAATCTTTGGGATAAGATTTTAAAGCATTCTGACAAACGATTTAATCTTAAATTAAATGTTTGATATGAGGGCAATAAAGGGAACCAAGAAGAAAGATACTCTTTTGCAAAAGAATGCATATCTTTAATCTCGAAATATTTTTGACAATGGCCTGCAAATAAGTAGATTGTCATTATTTTCTGATCAGTGAAAGCCGGAATATTATTATTGATGTAACGTTGGCAGCAATACTTTAATTCTGAATCGTATAAGTCACAGATATACATATAAATTCTTATCAATTTAAGCTCTTGCTTCTTGGGAATCATGGTTAAAAAAATGTGTGGTAATATTCCTTTAATTTAATGATTCTCAATAGATCGAGCCAACATTTAACATATATTTATTTGATTATCAATATTTTAATCAACTAAACTAGAGAACAGTTTCAACTACTGATTCACATTAGTAATAAAAAAAGATTAAAAAACAAAGTTTAAGTATCATTATAGACAGTATTTTAAACGGATAACTATTTACATTCGTTTCTACATGTTAGCGAAAATATAGTACTAGAAAATAAAATCTTGTGATCAATCACAGCCTGTGCAAATAAAGTAAAATAACCTAATGAAAAACACATGAAGAGAAATAAAAAAATGTCAATATCACTAAAAAGAGGAGCACTCTTTATCGTTGGATGGATGTGCTTTGGCTCCGTTGTTTTGGGTCAAACTATAACGGTTAAAGGGACAGTAACAGACAGACAAAAGGAGCCACTTGTGAGAGTAACAGTCCAAACTGTAGCCCCCCAAGGAGAGCAATCAACTGTTGCATTTACCGATATGGATGGAAACTTCACATTGGCTAATATCGCTTCCGATGCAAAACTGAAAATATCTTATATAGGGATGGAATCTCAAGTAGTTAGTGTAAATGGAAGGACATCAATTAATATTATACTGAACGAAAGCGAAGAATACTTGAACGAGATTCACATTCATGGTTATGGAAATTTGACTAGAGACGAAGAAACTTCTTCTACTTCAAGTATAAAAATGGGAGATATGGCTAAAGAAAGACCTGCAGTAAGCATTTCAGATTTAATGCAAGGGCAAGCTGCAGGGCTTCAAATTATAAACAACTCTGGAGTTCCTGGTTCTGAAATATCAATGCATATACGAGGGATAAATTCTTTTGGCAACCATGACCCTTTAGTTGTAATAGACGGTGTGATTATGGAAGGATCGGGAGGATGGAGCGGAGGAGCCACTACAGGGGATATTTCACAGTCATCGGCGAGTCCCTTTTTGGGTAATAGTGCTTTGGCAAGTATAAACCCGAATGATGTGGCTTCCATCGAAGTATTGAAGGATGCTGCAGCTACTGCAATTTACGGTTCCAGAGCTGCTAACGGTGTGATTTTGATAACCACAAAAGAGGGTGTCCCAGGAAAAAGTAAGGTAGAGTATAACTTTAATATGTCGACTACGAAGATAGGAAAACATTACGAATTGCTATCATCTAAAGACTATATGGATTATTATAACGAAGCTTACAAAACAGAAGAAGAACGTGGAACATTGGGAGTAAATGTGACGCTTCCTTTCCCTGAGGAAGTTTATGAAAAGAATCTGGGAATTGATACAGATTGGCAGGATGAAATTTTCAGAACCGGAGTGTCTATGGATCATCAGATATCTGTTTCGGGTGGTGATAAATTTTCCCAGTATCTGGTAAGTGGAGGTTACACCAAATCGGAAGGAATAATCAAAACCTCCCAATTAGATAGATATTCGGCCAGAATAAATTATAATAGGACACTTAGTGAAAAAGTAAGAGCAACCTTTAATGCATCCTATTCGGATACAAAGAACCAATCCGTACCTCAAAGTGTACCTGCTGCCTCAAATCAGGCAGCGCTGTCCGTTATATCGTCAGCTTTGGCTCGTGAGCCTTTTAATAGAGTTACAGAGGAAGGTGAATATATTTCGGAAGAAGATGTAAATAATCCACTTTCTTTGTTGCACGAAAAAAAAGATATTTATATAGCAAAAAATCTGATGGGGAGATTAAATCTTTCGTATGAAATGCTCACCGGATTAGTTTTTAAGTTGAATGTGGGTTATACTAGAAAATGGAATACGAGAGATGCTTATTTTGGACGAGGAACAATCGCAGGAAGACAAGCACCAAATGGCTATGCAATTATGTATGATTCAGAATCAAGCAGTTTATTGAGCGAATATACAGTTTCTTATAATGGGAGAGTAACAAAAAAAAGCAGGCTTAATCTTGTTGGTGGTTTCTCATGGCAAGAAACAGAATCTCGATCAAAATCTATCAGTGCATCTGATTTTCCGAGCGACATATCATGGTACTATAATTTGTCATCTGCAGGCACAGTACAAAAACCAATAACTTCTTTTCCAGTCCCATCTCGCCTAGCTTCCTTTATTGGACGAGCCATATACACCTACGATAGCCGATATGTATTCGCTTTTTCCGGACGTTATGATGGATCTTCCAGGCTTGCTCCGGCAAATAGATGGAATTTCTTTCCGGCTCTTTCAGGTGCGTGGAATATTGACAGAGAAAAATTTATGAGAAAAAATAAAACTTTCTCACAAATGAAGTTCAGGCTCGGTTGGGGAATTACAGGTAATCAGTCTGTATCTGCAGGAAGTAGTCAGGCTATATACGGGGGACAATCTGGAGCTTTTGGAAACAAAATAATAGCTGGATATTTTCCCGGTAGATTCGAAAATCCATATTTAAAATGGGAGAAAACTTATCAGTGGAATGTAGGAGTTGATGTGGGTATTCTCAAAAATCGCTTCAAATTTACAGCGAACTACTATAACAAGAAAACGGTGGATTTGATAGGCTCGGCTCCCATACCTGCAAGTACAGGATATACTGCCTATACAGGGAACATGGGGAAAATTCGTAATGAAGGTATTGAACTTGAAGGAAATGGGCAAATTATAGAAAGTGATAAAAATCAATTTACTTGGGAGATATCAGCTAATATTGCTTTCAATAGAAACAAAATATTGAGTCTTGGCGATGTAGAAGAAAGAATAGCCAGCCGAAATTATTTTGGGTCAGTATCTACTCATAGTAGTAGAGTTGGTGGTCCTATGTATATGTTTATAGGTTATTTGGTAGATGGTGTTTATCAGAATCAGCAGGAAGCAGATGCCGGACCTAAAGATGAGGTTAGTCCTATAAACTATCCCGGAGCTCTCAAGTTTGTAGACTCTAATGGTGATAATAGAATAAATACAGCAGACTTAGTCGAACTAGGAAGTCCTTTTCCTGACTATACCTTGGGAATCTCAAATACCCTTGGCTACCAGAACTTTCACCTTACTATATTCGTTAATGGCAGTATAGGAAACAAAATAGCTAATCTAACAAGATATAGAATGGACGGATTAGTTGCCTCAAATAGATGGAATACATCCCGTGAAGCATACGAAAATGCATGGAGAGGGGAAGGAAAGTCAAACACTTACACTAGGCCTGTGCTAACTTCGAACCAACCTTACAATGGTCGTCTTACAAATCTTATACTAGAGGATGGAACATACGTTCGTCTGAAAAATGTTACTCTTTCCTACGATATTCCTCTGGCAAAACTGGGGGTTAAGTTTATGACATCGGCTAAAGTATTTGCTACAGGAACAAATTTAGTGACTTTCACTAAATATTCAGGATATGATCCCGAAGTCAGTGGCGTCGGTTCAAATTCTCCAGGAGTCGATTTTTATACAGCTCCTCAAGGTAGAACATTTACATTTGGCATTAATATTGTCCTTTAAAAATATTGCAACATGAATACGTCTCGAATAATACAAAAAATTAAAGTTTTTATACTCATTATTACTGTTTCTCTGCTATCTAATTGTAGTCTAGATGAGGAACTTAGAGGTGTGCCCAATAAAGACTTTATAAAAAAAACAAGTGACATACAGCTTTTGGTTGATGGAATGTATGCAAGTTTCAATCCTAATGCATTCAAGCTATATCTATACTATATGATAATAACAGATGATATTGTGTATGCTAACTCTCTTAATGCAGAAGTTGTTCAGACAGCTAATCGTACGTACGATTCTACAAATACTCGGAATCAATTGCTCTGGAATACTTTTTATAACATACTGAATGGAGCCAATCATCTTTTAGCTTTTATAGAAGACAACAGGGAACGTTTTTTAGATGCTGAAGGAAATGAACCCGAGATCTTGACAGAAGCCAGAGGACATGCACACTTTGTTAGAGGATTTATATATTACTATTTGGTCAGGCTTTACGGAGGAGTACCATTAAGAACTAAAAACTTCACGTTGGAGGAAGAAAAATTCTTAAAAAGAGCTTCTGTAGATGAAGTTTATAAGCTAATTTTTGAAGATTTAAAACAAGCGTCTTTGCTTCTACCTACAAGAACAAATAATACTGTCCAGGGGTTAGCAACAGAAGGAGCAGCCGAAGGAATACTAGCATCTGCTAGCCTGACATATGCAAACTATTTGGATTATATGAATAAAGGGGATAAGATAGAATATTACACTCAAGCAAAATTTTATGCACAGAAAGTAATCAATTCTGGTAATTATTCCTTAGTTGACGATTTTGCTAGGTTATGGGATGTAAATCTTGAATCCGAAAATTATGCGACAGAAGTTATCTATGGTATCCAATATACAAGAGATCCATTCAATAATTTACGTACTTCTTTAGGTTCGCACTTTGCTCGCGACTATGGTCCTAATCAAGCTATCGAATTCTCGAAAAATTCGGTTGGTATTTATCCTGTACAGCCATATATATATGAAATATATAGTTCGGGGGACTATGCCGGAGATTATAGAACTAAGGTTTCGTTTACCACAAATTGGAGAAGGAAAGATGGCAGAGAGATATTGTCGTTTCCTGAAACATTACCGACTCCGCCCCATGATTATGGAGTTAGTAATTTTCCGTATATCGCTAAATACAAGGATGCAAGTGCTACTGAATATAATGCTGAAAATGATATGTACGTAATAAGGCTAGCCGAAATGTATATGATTGTAGCTGAAGCCGAAAATGAAATAAATGGACCTACTCAAGAGGCTTATAATGCATTTAATACCATAAGAGAACGTGCCAGAAAAGCAGATGGAACAGCTTCTGCAAATCCCAAAAACTTGGCTGACGGCTTGAGTAAGGAAGAGTTTAGATTGGCTATCTTTTGGGAGCGTGGTTTGGAGTTTTTGGCAGAAGATCTTAAAAG
The DNA here is from genome assembly GCF_016652235.1 of Dysgonomonas sp. Marseille-P4677. Taxonomy (GTDB): domain Bacteria; phylum Bacteroidota; class Bacteroidia; order Bacteroidales; family Dysgonomonadaceae; genus Dysgonomonas. The sequence continues at coordinate 65,958 of NZ_JAEPKU010000007.1, read as the reverse complement.
ATTTTTTGACCTGATCAGAATGAAAGCACCGAATGGGGATGTTATGTATATGTATCAAATAGAGAAATTTTTACCAAAAATACCCGAAGGTGCCCCACGATATGTAAATGGCAGTTGGATTGGCGGTAGAAAAATAAATGAACCGTTTAAATATTTTACAAGAAGAAACTTACTGTTGCCTATTCCTAAATCGGAGATAGATAATAATCCTAATTTTGGAGGACAGAATCCCGGTTGGTAATCTAAATGAACAACTAAATTTATTAAAAAGTATGATGAATATCAAAAAAGCATTCTACTTCGTGCTACTTATACAAATCATTGTAAGTGGTGCATGTAATACAACAAAGGAGTCCGATGTTTCTTGGGAGAATCTTTTCGATGGCAAAACACTAGAAGGATGGCATGGATACAATAAAGGGAACACTCCTGTTGATAACTGGATAGTTGAAGATGGAGCACTCGTCTGCTTGGGAAGCGCTCCTGGGCAGCCTAATGGTTCACTTGTAACGGATAGAGAATATGAGAATTTTATTTTAGAATGGGAGTGGAAAATTGATAAAGGAAGCAATAGTGGCGTCTTCTATCATGTTGTGGAAGATGCTATACAATACGAGAGAGGACCACAACAAACAGGCCCGGAGTATCAAATTATAGACGATGAAAATTTCCCGACAGAACTCGAAGATTGGCAGAAAACAGGAGCAGACTATGCTATGTATATACCTAACAAAGAGAAAAAAATGAATCCGCAAGGTGAGTGGAATACTAGTAAAATAGTGTATGACAACGGAAAAGTAGAACATTACCTTAATGGAGAAAAGATAGTTGAATTCGTAGCCGGCTCTGAAGATTGGATAACTAAACGAGAAAGTGGAAAATGGAAAGATTTTCCTGGTTATGCAAAGGTTAAAAAAGGGGCTATTGCTCTGCAAGACCATAATAGCAAAGCTTATTTCAAAAATATTAAGATTAAAACATTAAAATAAGAAAGAATATGAAAAACTCTACAAATACTATTCTATTGCTACTAGGTATTATATTAGTCACCACTAATTGCAACTCTGATGTTGAGGTGTTGGAGGATATTCAGATACCGAAGGGAGCTGATGCTGTTGCTTACAACAACGCTGTTACTTACAATATGGTTGATTACGGAGCTGACAACGAGGGTAAAGTTGACTGTTCCACGTCTTTTAATAGAATTTTGACAGAGATTAAATCAAACAATGTAAAATATGTTGATATATACTTTCCACCGGGGAGATACAAAGTTTCGAGACGGCTTGTTTTCAATTCGGAGTCGTTTAAAGGTTTTGATGTACATAAGGGATTTATTTTCAGAGGAGCAGGAGAAGATGTTACCGAATTAGTGTGTGACAACGATGCAGGAGTTTTGTCCTTCAACGTTAACACGAATCTATTTACCGCTACCATCAAAGATCTAAGTTTTGTTACTGCAAGAGATGGGAAAGGAGCTGCGATTCAGTTCAATACAACTGATGGAAAAAATGCGGGAGATCATCATTCAAGAATGCTTCAGGTAAAGAATGTACTGATACGAGGAGAGAAATTTAACCAGGGACATTTTAAGAATGGAATTTTGTGCTATAACGCCTGGTATCCATTGATTGATAATGTTAAAATAACTTCTCGTTACGGACCGGATAGTAAGAACTACAAAATGAATATCGGTATGCTATTTGAAGATTCTTATAGCCCTTTAGTCACAAACTCTTATTTTTGGGGTACTGCTTCATATGGCTTTCTTTACAGAAGAGTCAACCTCCCTGTCGATCAAGGACCTGAAGATGGTATCATAAAGGATTCGTATTTTGTAGGGCAAGATCATGGGATTTATGTCGATCTTAAAGATTATAATTATTGGACCGAACCCGCTTTTCATGTCACAAATTGTCATATAAACTATCAGAAAAATGGAGTGTTTCTAAAAGGGGTGAGACAAGGATTTATAACTAATAACCTTTTTTATTGCCTGAATAAAGCAGGAAGTAAATTCTTAAACAATAACGACCCGCTGGAAGCCTATTATTCAGTTGATATAAATTGCCATTACGCAACGGATCTTATCATATCAAACAATCAGTTTCAGGAACCCTCTACTCTAAAACGTGCAGCTATAGATATCTCTTCAAGATCGGCGAATATCTCTATAAATGACAATATATTCAACTGTGAAGGTATAGGTATCAGAAATAGTTCAACAAAAACCAGCTATGCTGTAAATAATATTTTCGGAGGTACTCCGAATTTTACCGGTTCCGGTGTAAATCTGACTCGATATGTGGATAATGCTGGAGGCTTGAAGATTGTTGATATTCAATGAAAAAAAAATTATGTAGCCCACTTATGAAATAAAACAATAAAAAAGATGAAGTTTGTAGCCTATATATTAGCATTAGTTTTACTATCGATCCCTTTCAATTCTGCAATTGCGGAGCCAAAAGAGGATGTAGCATATTGGATTGCCTATCCTGGAGAATTTGGTATTCTAACTCATAAAAACCTGATGACACGGCGAACAGAACGCAATCAGCACATCCCCGCAGGTCTATATAGGGTTGATGTACCTTATGGTATTATCCAGTTCAATAAGAGAATTACACTTCAAAAACCGGAGAAAGCCTCTTTGCATGTTGATGGTAAATTCTATATACGAGGTATACAGGGCAAAGGAACTCATTATGACTATGATCCAACGGATTTTGAACTGCCGGCGGGCGATTACACTATGATCATTTTGGTTGAAAACTTTGAAGGACTTCCGGCTATTCATTTTAAAAGTCCCTCGTATGTTTCAGATGATTCTTGGCATGTCAGTGCCTTAAATGGAGAACTTATTCCTGCTGAGCAATTATCTTTTACAGATCCGACTATGCTTCCTTCAGATTATAAACTAGCTGTGAAGCCTATCGAGTCTATTGTATTAAAGAAAGAGGAGAATAGTATACTATACGATTTTGGAAAAGAAACATTCGGTTTCCCCATTCTTCATAACGTAGAGGGGAAAGGGAGGTTGTACTTATATTATGGTGAAAGTATAGAAGAGGCTATGGCGGGAAAACTGGCCGAAACATGGGATATAAGGAAGGTAGATAGCGATGTTTCATATATTGATACTATTCCTACAAGAGCTTTTAGATACGTTCAAGTCGTGACCGAAGGAGATGTAAAACACACTAATCTATCTGCAGACTACGAGTATTTACCTTTAGATTATAGAGGTGCATTCAAATCTTCGGATCCGTTGTTGAATAAAATTTACGATATTTCATACTACACTCTGCATCTTTCGACAAGAGAAGTGCATATAGATGGAATAAAAAGAGATCGCTGGGCTTGGAGTGGAGATGCTTATCAAAGCTACCTTATGAATTTTTATACCTTTTTCGATGAAGATGTAAATAAACGTACCATGTGGGGGCTAAGAGGTCATGAACCTCAAACCAGACACTTAAATTCCATTTTAGATTATACTTTTTATTGGTTGATTGGCATTTACGATCACTACGTATACACCGGAGATATTGAGTTTATCAGGCAAATATATCCTAGAATGAAAAGTACTATGGATTTTTGTTTAAGCAGACTCAATGAAAATGGAATTGCCGAAGGACAAAGTACCGACTGGGTATTTGTCGACTGGGCACCCATACAAAAAACAGGAGAACTCTCTTTCGAGCAGCTTTTGTTTATAAAAAGCTTAGAAGCAATGAAAGTATCTGCTGAGCTGGTAGAAGACAAACCTATGCAGGAGAAAATGACCAAATTGTATAGTGACAAAATCAACCAATTTAACGATATTTTTTGGCAAGATGCCGTAGGAGCGTATTTACACCGTAGAGTCAACGGGAAACTATCTGAGGAAATAACTAGATACACTAATATGTTTGCTATTCTGTTAGATATAGTTAGCGAAGAGAGAAAGCAAAAAATTAAGCACAATGTTCTGCTCAACGACTCAATATTAGCTATAACAACGCCTTATATGAAATTTTATGAGTTGGCGGCACTATGTGAAATAGGAGAACATAAGTATGTATTAGACTATGTAAAAGATTATTGGGGAGGGATGATAGATCTCGGAGCAACTAGCTTTTGGGAGGCCTATGACCCGTCTCTGCCCGACAATGAGCATTATGCTATGTATGATCGTCCATTCGGAAAGAGCCTTTGTCATGCTTGGGGAGCCAATCCTGTTTATTTGTTTGGCAAGTATTATTTAGGAATAAAACCGACAAAGCCAGGGTATAGAGAATATATTATAGAACCTAATTTGGCAAATTTGAAATGGATGGAAGGAACTGTTCCAACTCCTATTGGAGATATAAAACTATCTGTAGAAACGAAAAAAATAATAGTTCATACTCCTGATTCAAATGGTGGAGTGCTTCGCTTCACTTCATCTAAAAAACCAAAGGTGTCTAACGGAATATTAACACAGGTGAATAAAAATGAATTCGAATTGAAACTGAATCAAGCTAACTCCGTATATGAAATAAATAGATAATTAGTAATGAATAAAAACACTTCTAAATATAGTATAGGTGTAACAGCGTTAGCACTATCCACCCTTTCGGTTCAACAAATGAAATCAGTCAATCTGAAAGGGAAAAGACCTAACATTATATTCATTTTGACCGACGATCAACGTTGGGATGCTATGGGATGTGCAGGTAATAATATTATTAGCACGCCCAATATGGATGCTTTAGCTAACGAAGGTATCTATTTTCAAAATGCATTCAGCACTACACCCATCAGCGCGGCCAGCCGAGCTTCTATATTAACAGGAATGTATGAAAGAACACATGGGTACACTTTCGGTCAAGGAGCGTTAAAAGAACAGTATGCACGTATTTCTTATCCTGTCTACCTTAAAGAACATGGATATTATACGGGCTTTTTTGGAAAATTGGGAATAGTCTATCAAAAAGCCGATGAACTTTTCGATCAATCCGATTTTTTCGATCGTAGGGACGACTTGAAAGATCGCAGAGGATATTATTATAAAACAATAGAATCGGATACGGTACATTTGACTACCTATGCAGGCTACAAAGCCAGAGACTTTATTTTAAATGCTCCCACAGATAAACCATTTTGCCTGTCAATAAGTTTTAGTGCACCTCATGCACACGATCCTGCCAAAGATCAATACTTCTCTGATCCTGAATATGCTTCGATATATGAGCACATTACCATTCCTCCTCCATTGTTAAAGGATGATAAGTATTTTGAAGCATTACCCAAAGAAGTACAAGAAGGATTCAATCGTATTCGTTGGCATTGGAGATTTGATACAGAGGAGAAGTATCAACAGTATGTAAAAGCCTATTACCGTATGATTACACAAGTGGATCACGAAATAGGAATAATACGCAAGCTGCTAAAAGATAAAGGACTATCAGAAAATACAGTTATTGTATTTGCCGGCGATAACGGATATTATTTAGGAGACAGACAGCTAGCAGACAAATGGTTGCTACATGATACATCCATACGCATTCCTATGATTGTATATGACCCGAGAATAGAGGGATCAAAAAAAATAGATGAACCGGTGCTGAATATCGATATACCAAGTACTATTCTAGATCTAGCTCTAATAGATCAGCCTGTTTACTATCAAGGAACCAGTCTTTTAAATTATTATCAAGATGGGAAAACAGCACCAAAAAGGGAGTCCATTTTGTTTGAGCATCTGTGGGATAAAAAAGAGATCCCATCATCGGAAGGCATACGAACGTCGCGTTGGAAATATTTCCGATATCGAACGATAGATGCACCGGAAGAACTGTATGATCTAAAATTAGATCCGTTAGAAACAAATAATTTAGCTTTAGAATCAGCATATAGAGAAATTGTGCTACAGTTAAGAAAAGAATGTGAAGAACAAGCGACACAATACGGAAATAAAAAATTAGCAGATATTAAATAATAGACTATAAATATACTATGCACAACAGAAGATCATTCATTAAAAACTTAGCAATGGGAGCTACAGCATTCAGCTTACTTCCCAAGATGTCCTTTGCAAAGCATTTTTCGGAAGCGAAACAAAATGAAGAATTAATCCGATTAGCTGTAATAGGGAAGGGCAGAATGGGCACAACAAACCTAAAGGCTTCTTTGACAACTAAAATGTCGCAACTGACTGCTGTTTGTGACGTTTATGAGAAACGTCTTCAAGAAACTATCGATGAATATGGTAAGGAAATTTTAATTTCTCGAAATTATCGCGATATCATACACAGTGATAAAGTGGATGCTGTAATCATAGCAACTCCCGATCATTTGCATCAAAAGATAGCTTTAGAAGCTATGAAAGCAGGCAAACACATTTATTGTGAAAAACCGATAATTTATCGGATAGCCGAAGGTAAAGAGCTGATACGAGCTCAAAAAGAGAATAAAGTAATTTTTCAGACTGGTAGCCAAGGTGTTTCCGCATGGGGTACAGAACTAGCCCGATTAATTACGGAATCGGGATTAATAGGTCCTGTAAATTTAATTGAAGGCGAATTTACAATTGCTCCTAACGATTTGAAATCATTTGTGACTCCTAAAGATGCAAACGAAAGTACAATTGCGTGGGATAGGTTTTTAGAAAATGCTCCGAAAAGACCTTTTGATGCCCAACGCTTTTTCCAGTGGAGAGGCTGGCAAGACTATAGTTCCGGATTAGCAGGAGACTTGTTTGTCCATGTAATAGCCAGTGTACACTATATTATGCAAGCTCAAGGTCCAGAACGAGTCTATTCGACTGGAGGCCTAAACTATTATCGAGATGGAACAAGAGATCTACCGGAAGTAATGCTTAGCTATCTTGATTATCCTAACATGGGAAACAAGGGAGCTTTTACATTAGCATTGCGAGCTAATCTGGTAGATGGAATATCTAAAAAGTGGAGCAGCACTGACTTTACTATGATAGGTACCAAAGGAACTATGCGAGTAGAATGGAATACTATAACTCTTAAAACCAGAACTAGAATACCTAACGAACTGTTTAAAGGGTTGATGAGTTTGGGAGTAGGAGAACCTAAAAAAACGGTTGTGCAAAATCAACATATATATGAGTTCAGTAAAGTTAAAGGACTTGGGAGCGCTCATGTCAATCATCATAAAAATTTTCTTCAGGCAATAAAAAACGGAGAAAAACTTAGGGCAGATATAGACTTCGGAATCAAATCTGCAACAGCAGCGTTGCTCTGTAATGAAAGTTACCTGCAAAAAAGTGCGATCAAGTGGAATTCAAAACAGATATAAATTTTAACGTTAAATTAAAATACAGTATGAAAAAACAGAATATTTTAATGGTTATTATTCTTCTTATTCTCTCAGGGGTTATACTATCCTGTTCTGAAGAATCGATGCAGGGACCTGTAGGAGTTAAAGGCCCACGCGGAGATGTTGGAGAAAAAGGAGATAAAGGTCAAACTGGGGAAGGTACGGCACTTGTACTAAAATACAGTCTTTCCCTCGATAAAGGTGCAACAAAATGGGCTGATGGGGATTGGAGCGGTGTCCTAACAGGGATAGGTAATGGAGGGGTTAGCTATGTAATCAAAGATAGCGATTTCGGTGGATTGTCCCTTAACTCTACAAATCATTTAGTAGTTGCATATGCGCGTCCAGAAGGAGTTGTAAATTATTCGCAGAAGAAAATGCTACCTTACATTTTTGGTGTAAATAATACTTATGGCATAAAAATAGAATTGCTGGCTAATAGAGGGAATTATGGAAATATATTTATGTCGAGATCAAATGCCAATGGTTGGGATAACGTAAACTTGAACTGGGGAATCGCTCCTCAGAAAGTTTATATAGATATATTCTTTATCGAGACAAGAAATCCTGAAGGGGTGGAGGCTACTTCTTTCAGAAACTATGAAGAGCTGAATAACTTCTACATCAATCAAATGAATTAATATCAAAAGAATACAAATAACTCTTCGCTTTATGAGAAGTTCAACTAAAACATTTATCTGCTTTTTCTTATCAATCTATATAGGAAGTATCGGTATGGAAGGTCAGACTAATGCTCCTCAAAAAATCTATCAATTGACCTCGGAAGAGAAAAAGAGTGGATTTAAGATTCTGTTCGATGGAAGTTCCTTGGATCAATGGATTGACTATAACGACCAATATTATATACGAGAAAAATCAATTGTAAAAAAACCGGGAGGAAATGGCAATTTATACTCCAAAGAAGAATATAAAGATTTTATACTCCGATTTGAATTTCAACTGACACCTGGTGCTAACAATGGGATAGGGATCAGACATAAATTGATGAATACAAATAGAGGATACGATGGAATGGAGTTACAGATTATAGATAACGATGCCCCCATATATACGCACCTAAAACCGGCTCAGTATCACGGATCTCTGTATATGGATATTCCCGCCAAAAGAGAAGGGATGAAGCCGATTGGAGAATGGAATGAGCAAGAAGTGAGAGTAGAAGGGTTGAAAATCAAAATTATACTGAATGGTGTTTTGATTTTAGATGGTAACATCGGAGATTTACCTAGCCAACGTCTCAAAAGAAACCCTAGACTCTTATACGAAAAGGGACACATAGCTTTCTTAGGACATGATTCCGAGGTTATGTTTCGGAATATAAGAGTGAAAGATTTGGAAAAACAGTAAATATAATATTTTATAAGCAATTAAAAAGTCTAACTTAAATAGATTATCAAAATGAAAAAAGTAATAAAAATTTTGTTCTATTCTCTATTTATGTCCTTCTTTTTCTCATCATGCATGGAGGAAGGATTACGCGGACCAGCCGGAATCATAGGTGATCCAGGAGAAAAGGGTCCGGTAGGAGATAAAGGGGACGATGGTAGGGGCAATGTAAATGTATTGAAATACACTTTCAATATAGAAATAGCCGATTGGGTAGAAACTGACTTAGGTGACGGTAATATTGTTATGTCTTATATAATTCCGGAGACAAGTACAGGTAATATTTCATTAAAAGATGAGAACTACCTTGTCTATGCGTATGCGCAACCGGGTTATAGCAGCTATCCACAAAGAAAGATTCTTCCTTATGTATATGGGGTCAATAATAACTATGGAATTCGCATAGAATTATTATTAGGGGACAATACAGATGGATCTAACGCAATGATTGCAATGTCTAAAGCTATAAACGGCTTTGGTAATGGAGCTTTAACTGAAGATGAAATGCCGCCAAGCGTGGCAATTGATATCTTCCTAATCAAAATGACAGATTTGGATGATTCTCAAGCTTCTGCGAGCTACGACTACGAAGTATTAAATAGTCTTCGTTCTAACTAAAAATAAAGGCTCTTTGTCAAAAATAAAGAAGTCTAAATTTTCTACACTTATAAAAAATAATACGATGAAAAAGATTAAAATTATTTTATTGATAATATCAATGGCTGTCTTTACTATTCACTTGGGTTATGCACAGCAAAAAAGATCCGAAGATAAAGCTCATGAACGTAAAACCTCAATGATAAAAACATATAAGTTATCAGAGGAGCAAGGAAAGCAAATCTATGATGCAGCCTTAGAGTTTTGGAAAACTCAGGAAGAATTAGAGGCAAAAAAAACACCAATCCCAGAAAGGAGAAAATTAATGCTAGAAGCAGATAGTGTATGGAAAGCAAAAGTCAAGGAAATTTTCACAGAGGAGCAACATGATAAGTTTATGAGAATTCAGGAAGCTCTGAAAGCTAAGAAAAAGAAAAAATAATTTTCACTTATATATATGGAGAATACTCAGAAATATAATCAGAGGAGTAGTATTCGATAAAATTTTATAAAACAATACAAGTATATGAAAAAAATAGGATTATTCGTATTTGTCTTTTTTTACTGTTACTATATTTTTGCCACAGAAAAGAGGAACAAACCAAATGTGATTCTGATCTTCATGGACGATTTGGGCTATGGAGATCTCACAAGTTATGGTGCCTTAGGATATAAAATGCCTAATTTAGATATTCTGGCTAAGGAAGGAATGCGTTTTACCGATCTTTTGGCAGGTCAGGCAGTATCTTCTGCATCGCGTGCCGCATTGATGACCGGTTGCTATCCCAATCGTATTGGATTCTATGGAGCCCTTTCTCCTTTTACAGAATATGGGTTGCACAGTGATGAAGAGACTATAGCGGAACTCTTGAAATACGAAAACTATGCTACTGCGATAGTGGGGAAGTGGCACTTAGGTCACCAAGAAGAATTTTTACCTCATAATCATGGTTTTGATACATTTTTTGGACTCCCTTATTCTAATGATATGTGGACGGTAGGATATGACGGAAAACCCATAAAACCAGCGGCCGGAAGAAAATCTGTGCCACCACTTCCTCTGCTCGAGTCGAAGCGAGGCTCTCATCAGATAGATACCACGATGATTGTGGCAAATTTGGAAGATCAAGCAAAACTGACAACCCTCTATACAGAACAGGCCGTAAAATTCATAAAAAGTAATACGAATAATCCGTTCTTTCTCTATTTCGCTCATTCAATGCCGCATGTACCCCTAGGTGTATCAAATAAGTTTAAAGGGCAAAGTGAGCAAGGACTTTATGGGGATGTTATGATGGAAGTAGACTGGTCGGTAGGAGAAATAATGAAAACACTTAAAGCTCAAAATATCGATGACAATACTCTTGTTATTTTTTTAAGTGATAATGGTCCTTGGATCAATTTTGGAAATCATGCCGGAAATACCGGTGGACTAAGAGAAGCAAAAGGATGTAATTTCGAAGGTGGTATTCGGGTACCTTGTATTGTGCGTTGGCCTCACAAAATTGAAGCGGGTAGTATATCAAACAAATTGTCTAGCAGTATTGATATTTTGCCCACTATATGTGAAATTGTTGGAGCCCCGTTACCAAAGCAAAAGATTGATGGTGTTGATATTTCTTCGATCCTTTTTGGAAAAGACGAAACACCCAGAACTGAGTTTTACTACTATTATAAAAAAAACGATTTGGAGGCAGTCAGAAAAGGCTCATGGAAATTGGTATTTCCTCATAAGCATCGTTCATATGAAGATGTTTTACCTAAAAATGATGGGTTCAGAGGAGCATATAAGGTTGGAGAAGTAACAGAACTTTGCCTCTACGATTTGAGAAGAGACCCTGGAGAACGCTATAACGTAGCAGCAATGTATCCTGAGATCATAAAAGAATTACAAGAGATTGCAGAAAAAGCGAGAGAAGATTTGGGTGATAACCTGACCAAAAGGCAAGGAAAAAATAGGAGAGCACATGGAGAGTTGACTAGAGAGTAAATTTTGCGATAAATGGGACTGTCCATAGTTTTGTGTAAACGCCAACTACAAGGTCGAAGTTTTATCATATAAATTCTTTCAAATCTCCCCCCCAAAAAAAACGGGGGAGTTTGAAGGAATTTTTTTTACCGGTTCACTCTTTCCCCAAAGATAACCAAAAACTGATTAAAAATAATTCCCCAGTTCCAAACAGGTTGAGTCCATTTCTTCTCTATTTCACAGATCGCCAGATACACAGACTTCTTCAAAGCATCATCTGTAGGGAATGAAAGCTTATTTTTAGTATACTTTCTGCTTGTACCGTTCAGATTTTCAATTAGATTAGTGGTATAAAAATCTTACGAATTTCAAGAGGAAAATCATAAAATGAGGTTAATTCATCCCAGTTGTTACGCCAGGAGCGGATAGCATAAGGATATTTAGCACCTCATTTCTGTTCGAAAAGGTCTAGTTCGGAACCGGCTGCCCCTTTGGTTGGAGCATTATAAACTCCCTTCAAGTCAGATGTAAAATCTTTCTTCTTTTTCCATACCACATAACGACAAGAGTTGCGGATTTGATGTACCACACAGATTTGAGTTGCCGATTCCGGGAATACACTCTTTATAGTATCTGTAAAGCCACTTAGATTATCGGTTACGGTAATAAGTATATCTTCTACTCCACGGGCTTTTAAGTCTGTAAGAACGCCCATCCAGAACGAAGCTGATTCAGTTTTACCAACCCACATGCCAAGTACTTCTTTAAAACCATCCTTATTAAGGCCAACACACAGATAGACTGTCTTATTGATGACTTTACCGTTTTCCCTGACTTTGAAAACGATACCATCCATCCAGACTATCAGGTATAAGCTTTCTAATGAACGGTTCTGCCATTCAACAGCGGATTGGGTAACTTTGTTGGTAATATGGGATATGGCGGAGGTTGACAGATTCACTCCATAAATCTCATGCATCTCTGATTCTATATCCGATACACTCATGCCTTTGGCGTATAGGGAGATAACCAGCTTCTCAATAGATAAACCCCGGCTTTGATGTTTGGGTACAATTACAGGTTCAAAATCATTTTCTCTATCCCGCGGAACTTCAATGATAGCTTCTCCTTGTTTGCCCTGAATCTTTTTAGGATAGCTCCCATTACGCGAATTACCCGTGTTAATAGCTTCTTTGGAGCCTTTCTCATAACCTAAGTGAGAATCCATCTCTCCCTGGAACATTTGCTCATAAACTTTCATATGAAGCTCGCTGATGAAGGCTTCTACATCTTCTTGTGTCTTGAATTGACTCAGGAAATCCTTGCTTAAAAAATCTTTCGGAATGTCCATAATAAACACTTTTCTTAAAGTTATTAATAAATGAAAAACTACAAGTTTTTCAACCTGTAGTTTTCATTTACACATTATTCTGGACTGTGTCGTCTCATAAATTTTTACCTTGAGTGAATTCTCTATATTCATTTGGTGTATAATCTGTATGTTTTTTAAAAATAGTACAAAAACATTCAGTATTACTGAATCCAACGTCAAGGGCTATTTCTTTTATCCTAAGATTTGAATTAGTGAGTAATTCCTTACTCTTGTTTATTTTTATTTTTTGAATATATTGTGCCGGAGCAAAACCTGTATATTGCTTAAAAATTCGCCGAAACCATGAATAGCTCATATTTACTTTTTCAGCTATCTCTTTAGGGTTTATACCCATATTAAAGTTTTCGGCCATCATAATTTTCGCTTTATTTATCTGATTTACGACCTGTAGATCTTCAAATATTGAAAATCTATCGTAAGAATAGGCATAGCCTAGCAATAAATTTACTATTCCCGCAAGCATTTGCTGATAGCCGGATTTTTGTTCTATAGCAACACGAATGGCTTGTTTATAAAGACTGACAATATCGTCTTGAATACCTACATTGAAGATTGGTTTTTGAGTCTTGAAAAATTTATTTTCTACAATACTCTTTATATTCTTGCCACTAAATCCTATCCAATATTCATCCCATCCTGTCTTTTTACAAGGAAAGTAAGTATGCCATTCAGCAGGAAATAACATAAACATATGCCCTTCTTTAATTTCTGTTTTTTTCAGTTCTTTTGACTTAAATGTACCTCTACCTTTTACAATATATAGGAGTTGAAATTCTTCAAGAACACGTCCCCTGTCAGCTGAAAATAAATATCTTGTCGGATGATTTCTCGGAGGATAGGACTCTCCACGAGAGATACTTTGAAATCCAACTGAGTTGGTTGTTAGCCCCCACGAGGCATCTTGTTCATTTATCGGTAAATATTTTAGCTGTATAGCTTTTTGATGTTCTTTCATAGCATATACTTTTATAAAGTTTAGTTACCATATAGAAATATTAATCATAAAGGAATGAAATGCTTTCTTATGTTGAGTGTCTTCTAAGATAACAAATAAATTGGATTTATCCAACTTATATAAAGTCAGTTAAATCGAATTATTCTATTACAAAATATTCCTATTTACGGCATGGATATTAAACCTTCCCATCTTACATTCCACTCATCATTCTTAGGAAATCCAGGTGTATCCCCTGTCTGTCCATCCCAACCTGCACACATCATTGCTATCGCAGTAAGTAAGCCTCCATTTCCCGGTAGATATATCCGTAATCGCTCATTCTGATAATTATGCCCATTAGAGAGATAGGTGTTTGTCCTTTTGTTCATTAATAAGGCTCCTACAGCTTTTTCCGGTTCTCCTAAACGAGCAGCAGACATAGCTACCATAGGAAAATCCCAGCCCCATGTATGATCCCAGTTCCAATTACTCCATATCCAATTAAGCGTATTTCTCATCGTTTCACCCTGAAACAAATCACATTTAGGCAATATCCCATAAGCTCCCAATACAGCCATATGATCTGAGGTGAATCGAGAGTCCTGATATGTTTGCGGAGCGGATTCCGCAGCAAGATACAGACCGTCTTTTTCTGCTAATACAGATAATCGATTAATAATATCATCCCATTTAGGCTCACGTTCCAAACCTGTTCTTTCCCGCCATTGTTGAGCAACCGAGAGGCCATAATGCCAGTAAGACAATTCAAAAGGAGAATTTACCGTTTCCTCTGGGCGCATCGTCTCCTGCGCAGGGATCATTCCTTTAAGAACATAACGCTGATTTACAGAATCCCAGAAGGCAAACGAGGCCATAAACTTTGCTGTTTCAAACACAAGGTGTTTATATTTTACCAATACCTCCTCAGATTGCTTTTGTCTGTAAATCAATTCTGCCAGATAAATAATATGAGGCTGTTGCCAGATAAGAAAGGGTCCTATACAGGATGGAGAATCCTGCCCGGAAGGGTCGGTCATTTTCATCCATCGTATTCCTTCAAAACCTTGACGCTCTGCCGTTTTTCTAGCAACAGGTTCTACTTTAGCATACCAATCCAGACTTCGCTCCAACAAGTCCAACCTATTCCATAGAGCAAAATGTACGGCATGCCACCAGTGCATTTCCAAATGGAATTTTCCATACCAGCTATTATAGGTCAAACCTGTTTCCTGAGGAGGTTCAATACCGGAGCATTGAATTGCAGTCAGGTATTGAGATAAGACGATACGCCGCTCAAGTTCCTCAGCCCGTTTATCTGTACTTCCTGAAAGATCTACCGCTCCTCCGCTTTTCCAGAAGTGTTTCCAATAATGAACTGTCCTTCTTTTACTTTCGGCAAAGGTCGGATGTGGGGCGTCTGGCAAAGAAGGCAGGAATTCAACTGTAAACTTCACCTCTTTGCTTGATGGTAATAAAACAAAATAGTGCGGTTCCTTTTCTAAAACCTCCATATTCCCCTCCCAACAAATCTGAATATAATAACACGTACTGTCTATGTCCCGTTTTATCACCAACTCACTATTCTCCCATCGGATTATTTTACTCTTATGCCTATCCGGGCTATTCCAATCACATCCATCATCCGTATCTTTTGCAGTTGGATAAGGAAAACGCAGATTTAATCCCAGCCGTTTTTGGAAAATCAAATCAGAATTAATCCGTGCTACTATCAAGTCTTTTTCCGGATGACAGAAGCTTTGTACTTTTACCGGGGTGCCGGTTATAGAAAACCGACTCTCAATTATTCCGGTCCATAAGTCAAGTCGCTGATCTATATCGGAAAGGTTTTCTATATAAACAGGTTCCCCTTCTTTATCAGATAATTCCAATCCAACTGTTCCCAAATGCAACCGATGGGGATTGGCACGCATATAGTTTACGGCATTCTGCCGACGACCACTTTCTCTGACTTGTATGGGATAGGATTCTAAATGGCCATGTCCAAAATCATAAGTCTCTAAAGTCTCGTCAAACAAGTAATTACTATCGTTGGGAAAACTATGCCAACCCCAGTAAGATTGTGTTCCGAGAGGAACTCCCTGAGCATAATGCTCTGGGAAAGTCTGCAGACCAGTAATATCGACCGTAAATGCGAAGTTTCCATTTCCTGCGGACAAAGAGGTTAAAGGATCGACAGACTTTAGTACAGGGTTATGCCGCATAACAAGTGCTTCTCTGTCTATTTTACTAGTGACAGAGCACGAAAGGAACAAAGTACATCCTACCATAAGTAAAGCTTTCATTCTATTTCTAATCATCATACTGTAACTCCTTATTTTAAAGTGACTAATATAAAGATAACCTATATTTATTAAAAGTATCCTTTTCATTATTTATATCCTGTATTTTGTGTGATTTCACTACATACATTCCGCTCGATTTCAGCATAAGGTATCGACCAGAGATTATGATAATCCTCAATGGTATGTCCTGTCTTGGGATTATAGCGGCGGTTCCGGTCAACTAATTTACCCATACGGGTAAGTTTCACCATCCTGAATTCTTCAAAATACAATTCTCTCAAGCGCTCATCCAAAATATAATCAATATCGATTTACACTGATTTTACAGGTTTTACATTTGCTCTTTCTCTTAATATATTTATGTCCGCAGCCGCCTTTTCCTTATCTCCAGCACCTAAATAATCTTCCGCCCTCAACAAGTAAGTCTCTGCGAGTCTATATGCATAGCCGTCTTTATATGATTGGTCCGCACTCTTTAATGGCAGATGTTTTCCAAATGCCGTCACCATTGGCGTCTTTTACATATAACAGTTCAGGAACCTTTCCGATACTGGAAAACTTAGTGATGATTAGATACCAGTAACGAATTGGATCGATCTGGCTTGAATAACCGTCTTTTACCATATTATATTCTGAATTTCTTATATCATTATCATAATCGCCTTCCCAAAGTTCATTAAAGAAATAGGTGGTCAGTTGCATCCATCCTATTCCACGTACTCTTTTCATATCCGTAACACCTAGAAATACAGTAGTTTTAACAGGCAGTCCCTCTTCTTTTTCGGCTGTTATCTGAATGTTTTGATAAAAAGGAATGATTTCCCTTGCCCGTTTATCTGTTGTTGAAAATACTGCATTCAGATAATCGTATTGAAATACCCACAAACTTTCTTTATTACCACTTTGCCTATTCAAATTACTGGATCTGAATAAATCGACATAAACTCCACCTTTTTTCGTTGCTTCACTACCAAACCGTTCCGTCATCAACCCCATGGCCGGATAGTTTATCACAGCACTCGCAGCGGCAATAGCTTCGTCCTATTTATGTAAAGAAATACATGCTTTTGCTAACAAATGTAGTGCAACCTGTTTATTTACTTTTCCATCCTTTACTTTGTCGATATCGTCCAGATATTATTAAAATATTGATAATAGTCAAGGTGTTTTCCTACAATAAGAGGTACAAGAACACCACTAAATTCTCCGGACATAGTATACCGATAATGGAAGCAATAGCTCTACCAGGAAATTACCTATCTATATCCCCCTGTATTATTACTGATTTTATTCATGCTTTTGTGATTGCTTACCTTTAGCTATTTCTAATGCTTTTGTTGTTATATAATACTTAGCAATCATGTTGGGAACTTCCCAATCCGGCAGCTTCCCATCTTTTAGATATTGCAAATAATTCTCAGTAACTTGAGTAAAATGAGCTTCATGACCTACTCTGTATGAATCCGGAATATTTATCTGCCAAGTATTATCAAGAACTTTTGTTAAAGAAATGCCTGGATATTTCTTTTTTATACCTGATATACTATTTTCTAAAGTTTCTGCAAATGAGATTAAATTAATACCCTTAGCAGCTTCAATAAATAATTCAGGTTTGTATTTTTGTTCTTTACCTTGAAGAATAATCAAATTTGATTTACTTCCTTTCATTATAGAATAATGGGTATCGCCACCACCTTTTGGATAAGTATATTCCCATGTAACAGAAACTTTAGCAGTTATTCCCTTTATTTTATATATAATTTCACCATTCGAGGATACATTGAGAGTATCGTTAACAATGTGTTTGTGCAAGTAGTCCGGATAGTAGTCCAATCCTGTTACTTGTTCAAACTGACCTTTAGATATTGAAGTAAACCAGCGATTAGCATCTATTATTTCAATATCTTTATTATAATCAATTATAATATCAGGGAAAGCTTCCCATTGAACCAAATCTACAAGATGAGTAGTGACATCCACTATCCCTTCACCTTCCTGCTCTACATCAAAAAACCAGGCAGGACGTTTTAAAGGATTCCCTGATACTTCTTTATAGAAATGATGTACACTTTCCTTTATTATCGAAGGTTCTTGTAATGTCCCTTCCAGTTGTTTCCCATAAATATCTGATACCAAAGAAAGCTCTCGTTGAAGTATTGTGGTTATTTCATATCGCTCTGTCATAACATCATAGAGTAAGACATTGTTTTCTTTTGCAATATCAAAACACTCTTTCAAAAGTTTGAAATTAGAAGTATTTATCGCCACAGGCTTATCAGCTAACACATTAATTTTAGCTCTTAAGGTATTTTGGATATATTCTGTTTTTTTTCTATTATTACCCGCGATAACCACCACATTCCCTTTTTTTTCTGAAACCATCTTTTCGAAAAAGTCATTTCCTTTGTATACAATTTCGTTCCATTGGGTAGGTGATTCTAAACGATTATTGTATGCTTCTATTTTTTTCAAATGCTCATCTAGTTCATCTCCTTCGGGTGCGTATACATAAACATTATTTGATACATTGGGATAAGATTTCTTTTGTACTAAAGCTGCATGAAAATGTCCGGGGTCAAGTGTGATTAGCTTTATTTCATCTGCTTTTTTGTTATCAGTAAAATTACATGATGATAAAAGGAATGTTACAGATATCAACATTGCCATTTTGTTTAGATTATAGGTTATCATAGTTATTTTTCATTAAATTGTTACATTAAACATGAAGTAAGTTTCTCTCAATTCCGGTTTGCAGACCATCTATTTCGGCTAATCCTTTCAAACGGCCTATTAACGGATAACCAGGATTTGCTTCTCTATTAAAATCATCTAGTATTCTTAGCCCATGATCTGGCCGAAAAGGCATGCGAATATCTGTTCTTCCGTCATTTATTCTATTTATCTGTTCTTCCAGTAATATTTTCACAATAGCATACATGTCTACACAGCCTGACAGATGTCCCGATTCATAAAAGCTATTATCAGGTAATTGTACTGTGTTCCGCAGATGGATAAAATTTACTCTGTGAGCTAACTTTTGGGCCATTTTTACTACATCATTGGCATTGCCGGAGGATAATGAACCAGTGCAAAAAGTTATTCCATTAGCTACAGAATCATATTGCTGTATTATTTTTATAAAATCGTCCAATGTACTCGCTATACGAGGCAATCCTAACAAAGGAAATGGAGGATCATCGGGGTGTATACACATGTTGACCCCGGCTTTCTCTGCGATCGGAATAACATCGTGTAAAAAGGAGAAAAGATTATTTCTTAGTTGGTTAGCATCAATATGTTTGTATACCTTTAAATGTTGAAGAAATTTTTCTTCATAATTATTACTTTGTTCTACTACTCCATGAACAAATGCTTGCGTTTTAATAATTATATTATAAGCTAATTCACCTTGAGCTTCTTGAGACATAAGTTTGAATATTTCTTCAGACTTTCTCAATATTTCTTCAGGATAATCTTTATCAGCCTCTTTCCGTTTCAAAATAAATCTGTCGAAAGCCGCAAAAGTTGGGTAGTCAAACAGCATTGATTCGCTACATTGTTCAGTTCTATAATACAAATTCGTTCGCGCCCAATCAAGCACAGGCATAAAATTATAGCAGACAGTATCGATACCACAATCACCTAGATTTATTATTGATCTATTATAATTTTTTATAAGAGATCTATAATCAGATGAGTGTGTTTTTATACCTTCAGAAACAGGCAAACTTTCTATGACACTCCATC
Source organism: Dysgonomonas sp. Marseille-P4677 (assembly GCF_016652235.1). Taxonomy (GTDB): domain Bacteria; phylum Bacteroidota; class Bacteroidia; order Bacteroidales; family Dysgonomonadaceae; genus Dysgonomonas. Next base: position 46,291 of record NZ_JAEPKU010000007.1, on the reverse strand, counting down.
TAAGGCCATAGCCTTCTATTATGGTTTTCAATCTCATTATTTCATTCTTCTGCCATACTTCGCCGACTGGTATATGATATAGAGAAGTCACAACTCCCTCCACTCCCATTTGCCTTAAATAGGGGAGAGAAATACTATCTGATTCCCCAAACCATCTCCATGTTTTTTCTAATGCCATAAATCTTCTACATTATATTCCACTAAATGAGCTAAAACCTCCATCTACAGGTATTATACTACCTGTTATAAAACCGGCTTGTTCTGAACATAAGAAATGTATAAGGCCATTCAACTCGTTAATATCACCAAACCGCCCCATTGGAGTATGTGCTAATATTTTCAAGCTCCGATCTGTATATGTCCCATCCTCGTTTAAAAGAACTCGCTCGTTTTGTTTACCTATAAAAAATCCGGGTGCAATTGCATTTACTCGTATTTTTTCTCCAAATTTCATTGCCATTTCCATTGCCAACCATTTAGTAAAAATATCTACTCCACTTTTAGCGACCGAATAGCCCGGAACTCTCGTTATTGCAGAGATAGAAGCCATAGAACTGATATTAATGATACATCCCTCTTTTTGCTTCGACATAGCTTCTCCAAAGATTAGACAAGAATATATTGTGCCATTCAGATTCAGATTGGTAACCTTGTCGAAATCATCTATTTTCATATCAAAGATTGTCTGTTCTTTTTCTAAGGTTGCGCCCGGCATATTTCCTCCTGCTACATTCACAAGAATATCTATTTTACCCCATTTTTGTAATATCTCAGCACGAGCCGTTTTTAAAGACTCTATATTTAATACATCACTTTGGATACCTAAAAACTCACCTAAAGAAGAAAGTTCTCTGGTAGCTTTATTCAGACTTTCTTCACTACGTGTAATTACTGCTACTTTTACTCCTTCTACAATAAGGCTTTTAGATATGCTGCCTCCTAAAACACCTGCTCCACCCGTAATTACAGCTACTTTCTCTTTCATATCTATATTCATCACATCTTATTCATTCATTGTCTTTTATACTCTTCAAATAACTTTGCAATATTTGCCTCTGATGTATTTCCGGCATGTACTACGACCCGGTAACGCAACTTAATTATTTCTCCTTTTCTTAATTCTGTTGATTTCCCATCTTCGGGCCAATACATAGGGGTAGGAGAAATAAATCCGTAGTCACGTGTAAACCAAGGAGAAGGGTACCATTTATTTGATGGGTGTTGCATTATAGCAATTCCTTCTGTTCCCGTTTTCCGTTCACCACAGCAATCAATCCATGGAGAAGCCACACCGAATGTATTTTTTTCTCCTTGTTTAAGTTCGGAATTAATCATAACCCCTCCCTGTTTTACCGTAAGATCGGTTGCAATACGCGCGCTGAATAGAGAATGGTTGGTTTTTAATATGCTTACGTCCATCAGCATTTCCATTTCTATATCAAAATCTATCTGATATAAATCTTTCGATGGGGATGAGATAGTTATTACTCGCTTGTCTTTTATAGGTGCATCAGCATCGGGGCGTTTCCAAATACATTCATCTTCTATAATTACTTTAGTACCTTTGGCTTCTTTTATACACGCCCCAATAGAAATTATTCGTCCCCTATCTAAACCTTCTTGCCAATAATTACCTCCATTTACTTTATCGCAACCAAAATATAAGGAACTATGGTGTGGATATTCTGCATTTCGCATAGATGTTACTGTACCTCCTGATTTAGGCCCATTAACAGGGAAAAAGAATGGATATTTTTCGTCAGATCTGAATTGATAACTGGTAAAAAAATTGTGACCAACATGTATATCTATTCTTTCTCCTATTTTTGTGGCCGACAGGGTTTGTTCTTGCCCTTGCAAAGCGTTTATTCCTAAAAAAGCAAGAGTTATTAATAATACTTTTTTCATAGATTTTCATTTTTAATAGCATTGTTTATTATATGATGTGATTTTCTTATAATTCAACAATATTTTTTATTTAATGCCTAAAGTTCTAATTACCAGTATAAGGATATTCTGATTTATAAACTGGTTTCGACTTTTGGTGGAAATGCAAAATCCCTCCACAGTTTATCAGCTCGTTCATGTGTCATTTCACCATCATATTGCAATACTCTATATTGCAAAGTGTATTTATTCCCCGGTTTCAATATCCAATCCTGATCTTTAGTCGGTGCAAAATTGATAAATGCATCGCCTCTACCGCCATTTGCTGATTCATCCCATATGCGAAGAGGTTCCGGATAATTATAGTTTTCGGGATGTGATAGGAATAATATACCTGAACGTCCCTTACTACTTTGTCCTGTTAAATATATCCAACGGGCTTTTGTTCTATCAATCTCCTGCCGAGACCTGCCTTCGGAGGTATGCATTTCGCAATTTCCTTTATTCCATTCTTCGGTTGCCCTAATTGAAAGACCTCCATATCGATATTCCTTTATAATCACAGGCAATGATGTTGAAGGATGTAAATTCGATTTAAAGTCCCATAGAAAATCATTGTCTATATTCCAAGCTTTCACATCCCACTCTTCATTCATTATTACTTTCTCTTCCTCAACAGTAAAAATGTAATGATCGAGATTAGCTAAATATCCAGTCAGAACATTTCCTTCTAATCTGGCTGCTATATCTTTAGCGCGTACAGTTCCCTTTTTGTCTCTGAGATTCCATAAATCATAAATTTCACCGTCATATTCTATACGAGTCCACGGATTCCAAATACCATAGTGATGATAATGATCTTTGGGTTGTATCTTTGTCAGAATATTCCCTGCTGGTGAATATGCAGGATGAATGAATCCACTCCTTTGGAAAGATGAATCCACTCCTTGCGGTGGATAAATAGTCGTATAATTGTATTGAAGTATATTCTTATTTCCTCTTTTAAGAATTAGCGCCTCGTTCGTATCTTCAATAGTCATTACATTATTAGTTTCTTTATATTTTGTATCTTCTAAAACAAAATATCTTGTTTTCCCTGCGACTGTTATTCCATCCAATATCCAATATAGATCGCTTCTATCCCTTTCTTGTATCAGTTGACATGCAATTTCTTTTTTTATTTGATTAATAGTTTCATAAAGTCTCACTCCCTTTTTATTATTCATTTTGAGCAGAGATATATCTGCACAGACTATACTATTTTCCCTGTCATAATTACCTGTATGTACACTGAATCTCATCAAATCCTTCGAAAAAAGGCATAGCGAAAACATACAGAAGAAAAATATCAATATCTTCTTCATATGTAAATTATTTAATACCAACAAACTGGCTCGTTACTAATTTTCATCTATATACTGTATGGTGCTCTATATGGGCGTGATAACATTGAGTTGGCTTCATCATCATTTTTGAAACGTTCCATTACCGGATTCCAATAAAGCTTTCTATTCAACTTCATTGCTATATTTTGTAATAGACAAGCAGAGCATGATCGATGTGCAACTTCGGCAGGTGTAATATTTGGTTTACGTGTACGTATGCTTTCAAGCCAGTTGGTATGATGATCAGAGCTTCTATATAAGTGAATCTCATTCTCACCAATAACAGACGTTAATATTTTAGAGTCTGAGGCTTGAAGTGCTTTTGAAGTACCTGTCGTAGTAGGGTCATTTGCAGATGCTTTATAGTCACCTCTACTAACAAATATCCAACCTTTTGTACCTTCGAAAAGTACACCATTGGGTTTTTCCTTTGTATTGGTTGTTCCACGCACTATTACTCCGTTGCCATAAAGCATTTCGGTTGAAAAATCTCCATGTACATTCCACAGGCCAGAAGTAGGAAATTCTGCAGTGGCTGATATTTCGATAGGACCGGAATATTCTGTTCCCATTGCCCAATGAGCGATATCAAAGTGATGTGTTCCCCAACCTGTAATCATACCTGCCCCAAATTGTTCACATCTTAACCAACCGGGACGGCCATATCCCTGTTGTGGATGAGCTCGATCTTCAGTATAAGACTTATATGGCGTAGGGCCAAGCCACATATCATAATCGAAACCTTTAGGTATAGGCATTTCTTCCGGATTACCTCCGGCAGGGTCTCCTGGCAATCGTATTTCTATATTTTTAAGGTCTCCTATACGTCCGTTTCTAACAAGTTCACAAGCTATTCGAAATTGCTCCATAGAACGTTGTTGACTTCCAATTTGCAATATACGCCCAGAAGCATTTACCGCATTACTCATCATACGTCCCTCCTCTATTGTTAACGATGTAGGTTTTTGTAAATATACATCTTTCCCTGCACGCACAGCATCAATAGCGTTTTTTGCATGCCAATGATCGGGAGTACTAATTAATACAGCATCAACATCCTTATTTGCCAATAAATCTCGATAATCCTGATACATAGAAACACCTGAATAAGGTTTGTTTATTTTTTTTGTATAGTACTGTTCAACGAGCTCTTTACCTTGATTCATTCTGTTTGCATCAACATCCGAAACTGCAATTATCCTGACATCATCATGTTTCCAAACTCCAGGCATATCATGATCTCGAGAAATTCGTCCTACTCCAATTGCACCTATATTTATTCTATTAGAAGGTGCATTTTTTCCAAATAATGAAGATGGGACAATAGTTGGTGCTAGTATAACACCTGCGCCCAAAGCGACTGATTGCTTTAAAAAAGATCTCCTAGTTGTCATAATTGATTCGTATTTTTCATATTTATATTAAATGTAATATGAGCTCTTATATCTAATATCAAAAGATTTTTATCTTAATAGTCCAATTTGGAGGATAGCGAATAGAATTTAAGAAAATAAGACTAAGGTGATTGAAGGCTATTTATAACTATACAAATATAAGCAAACTGAATTTAAAAATGTAATCCTTTTTTTGCAGATAATAATATTTTTTTTGCTCTTATTTACAATAAGGTATCAATTATGTCCAAATGTGGATATTAAAATATAACTAAAGGGACCTATTGATAGAATACAATTTAGGCGCTATATTTGTAATATGTTAAACCTTATTTAATCTTTGTTTTATCATGGGAAAGAATATGATGTACGAACGATTATTAACAAACAATGATACTCCTATCATTGCAAGAGGATATAATTATAAACACTTTACATATCCTTGGCACTTTCACAGTGAATATGAAATAATTTATGTAAAAGAGGGGAAAGGACATCGATTTGTCGGAGATAGTATGAGTACATTTGATGATGGGGATATCATTTTTTTGGGGAGCAATCTACCCCACTATATGAGAAGCTTACAAGAATATTATGAAGAAAACGATTTACGCGTAAAAGGAGTAGTTATACAGTTCTCAAGGGATTTCCTCTTCAATACTATTAATAATTACACTGATTTTAAACACATCAAACTATTGTTACAAAAGTCAGAAAGAGGTATTCTTTTTGCAAATAAATCCGACAAAAGAATTAAGCTTATCAGTCAAGAAATACGTACCTTACCTTCATATAGTGGTATAGACAGAACAATTAGGCTTATCTCGCTTCTCGATTTAATGGCGAAATATGATAATGAATCTATTTTGGGGAGCCTTAGATTAGGTTCTTCATTATCAACATTTACAGACAGTCGACTAAATAAAATTTTATCGTATATTTCTTATAATTATAATAATGAAATAAATGTAGAAAAAGTAGCTGCAATGATTCCGATGAATACATCTGCATTTTGCAGGTATTTTAAAAAGCAAACCGGTAAAACTTTTACAGAATATGTGTTGAACTTGAGAATCGGACTCGCATGTAAGTTATTATTAACAGATTCAAAAGATATATCGCAAATAGCCTTTGAATGTGGTTTTAATACAATATGTCACTTCAACAAAATATTTAAGCGTATTACCGGAATGGCTCCGACTGAATATAAGCTTCAGTTTACTAAGTAAAAGATTATTTAGACTTTAACCGAATAATCTGAAACAGAGTCACTATCAGCAAGTTTTTAGCTATAAATACAATAATATAAATATATCAAATAAAGTTATGGAGCCAAGCGCTCTATTTTCCATTCATTATTATTCTCAAAAGGATATTGTATCCTATCGTGTAAACGATTATTGCGACCTTGCCAGAATTCGACTAAATAAGGTTTAACAATATACCTGCCCCAATTTGCGGGACGAGGAATATTTTTCCCGGCAAAACGCTTTTCAAATTCGTTCATCAACTGCTTCCAAATAGGCTATATCCGGTATAACTTGACTTTTGGGGGAAGCCCATACGCCTAGCTTACTTTTTGCAGGACGAACTTCGAAGTAAGAATCAGAATCCTTTTCGGATATCTTCTCTACAGTTCCTTCTACTCTGACTTGTCTTTCCAACTCGTGCCAGGCAAAATTCAAATCACTGCCTTATTCAAAACAACATCAAAGGCAACTGTCTCAAATGAATACTTCAGTTTAAAAACAAATATAAATCTCACTCGATTTATTTTATTATAATTTTTTTCATCGTTCATGCTTTTCTATCTCTATATACTCATATATAGAGATATATTATGATTCGTTTAAATTATTAGTTTTTGTGTGTCTAAATCGTTCATTCAGATAATAAAATTGTATCCTATACCTTCAGGTCTTCACAAATATATGACTGCAGTTTATACGACCCATTTAGCAAGTGGTTCCCTTATAAGGTCTTCATCCTACAAGTGCGTATAAATATCCTTGATATCCTTGCCTTCGGAATGCCCCATCATACGCTCGGCAACACAGTCTCGTATTCCTTTCCTGACAGTGATTGCTTTAAACGTATGCCTTGCTGTATGGAAAGTCATGGTCTTTGCAATACCCAGATCTTCTACTATTTCTTTCAAATTACGGTTTGTAGCTTGATTAGTCAAAGGTTGGAATATCTTTTCAGTCGATTTCTGAACGTATAACCGGAGTAGTTCTTCAACCACAGGGGACAGAATCGGAATTTTATAGATTACACCCGTTTTTTGACGTTCATTTGAAAAAATATAGTTATTTCTTATCCTCGCCGTTGATATTAAGCATAACGCATATTTTCTTTTTGTTCTCGAAGTATACATTCCTGATCATAAACTCGGTGCCGTTGATTGAAAGCTATCACTTCCTGTTTCTTGGCAAATAGGATTGTATTGATTTCAATCACGTCTAAAGTCGTCCGATTCTTTTTATTTAAATAATTAGCACAACTTTGTTCCAGATCGGGATATTTCTCACGGATCATATCTGCATAAAGCTTATGATAAAAAGGTCTATTTTCCATATTTCTCAATCTTTATTTCTTTTCATTATACTTGTTAGCATTAACTCTCTGAATAAATAAATCTAAATAGACAACCGGAATGAAAACAAAATTAACCTCTCTATTATTACTCTTTGCCTGTTACGGACTGTTTGCTCAAACGTCTAAAGCTCCATCAAAAGATGAGCTTATAAAAGCACTGAATGAATGCGCTACTTATACCTCCACAATACTACTGGATGAAGAAGGAAAATCGCGCTGCGATTACAATACAATCGAAAGGAAATGGTATCCGTACGAAGAACCATGGCATACCGGACAACTTATATTTGGACTATTGGAAGCATATAAAGTAACGAAAAATAAGGAAACGCTATGTTCGGCTTGGCTTTGGAAAGAGTAATTAATAACAAATGGATTTCGCAACAATATGTTCCTCAATTAATAAAAACGTGGAATGCAGTATCTGCACAGATCGAAAAAAGCGGTGCAGTCAACGGCATTTGTCAAGGAACGGATATGGGCGAAGATGCCGATTATTATAAAAATCAGAAAACACAAGAAAGCATGAGACGTATATTTAGCATATTCTTACTAATTATATTTATATCATTCAACCTTTCTGCTGTAGATATAGTTCCATTGCCTTATAAAATAAAAACAACGAATAAGAAGTTTTCTTTAGATAAAAACACCGACTACGAGAAATCTTTGAGAGATAGAGATGTAAATCTCAAATCGTTCTATATGGGAATTCGCGGTCAAGATAAAAGTCTGGATGTCCTTTTCAATAAATCAGGATTTTTTAAAGAAGAGTTTGGCGATGAAGGCTACGAACTTTTTATAGATAATAATAAAGTAGTGTTGGCAGCAAATACAGAAAGAGGTCTGTTTTATGGTAAACAATCTTTAATACAATTGATACGTGGAGCAAAGAATAATAAGCTACAAGGAATACATATCATAGATAAACAGCATTAAAGTATCGCGGAGTAATGGACGACATCAGTCGTGGCCCTATACCGAGTTTAGAGTATATGAAATATCAGATCAGGCGGATCGCTGAACTGAAAATCAACACTCTGACATATTACACAGAATATGTCGTACGCTCCGAAAAACACCCCGAATTTGCACCTCCAACCGGAGCATTATCTATTGCAGAATAGAAGGAATTGTCCGATTATGCAAAACAATACTATATAGAACTAATACCAAATTTTCAATCGCTTGGGCATGCCGAAAAGGTTTTACTCAATCCTAAATTCAGGAATATAGCCGAAAGCAATAGCATATATGCCCCCACCAAGCCCGAAACCATCAAGTTTATGAAAGATATTTACTCGGAAATGAGCCCTGCATTCGAATCACAATTTTCCCATGTGAATTGCGATGAAACTTTCGATATGGGACGAGGCCCGTCTGCAGAGAAAGTGAAAGAGCTTGGTGCAGGACGAGTATATGTCGATTATATAAATCAACTCTTTAATATTCTTAAAGATAACGGTAAGCGGATAATGATGTGGGGAGACATTGTGCTACAATACCCCGAAGTGTTAGACCTCCTCCCAAAAGATGCGGTGATGATGACTTGGGAATATAGCGACTACGACTCTTATGCTAAATGGATCGATCCATTTGTAGAAAAAGGATTTGACTTTATGATATGTACAGGCGTATTGAACTCGTACCGAATTTCTCCCGACTACAAAATGGCGATTCCTAATATCCGAAAGTTTATAAAAGAAGGAGCCGAGAAAGGTGCGATGGGCGTGCTCAATACCGTTTGGGATGATGGAGGATTACATACCTTCGATCGCGATTGGTACGGTATAGCCTATGGGGCCGAACATTCATGGAATCCGAACGACAGGGAACTTAGCGATTTTGACCATCGACTATCTAAAGCAATATACGAAAGCGAAGGTCAAGAATTATTTTCGGCAATCCACAGATTGACCGAAATGTGTGAAATAGAAGCTCTCGATAATATGAGCGAGATTGTTTTCTAGAAAACGATTATCCCCGAAAGAGGAAAGTATAATAAATATAGTTTAGCCGATTGGGAAGATATTTATGAGGCATGCCTCGAAGTCAATTCGATACTAAAGAATCAGACAGCGAAAAATTACACACATGAATATAAAGCATTCAGAATAGTATCGGATGAATATAAATATCTGGCAAAAGCCAAACTTAATTCAGCAGAAGCAACCACCTTATATACGGAAGCAATTGAAATTCAATACAAAGACAGAGGTAAAACCAAAACCTTATTAGATAATGTTTACATAAATATAACCGAATGTAGAGCTAGTTTAGCTAAAATACAAAAGGATTCTGATTCTATTTGGAAAAACGAAAACCGCGATTATTGGAACGACTTTGCAATGGATCCTTTCAACCATGTATTGAGAGATTATGACGATTTGATAAGCTCTTTCAACAGATCTGTCGGATATTTCAATCAAGGGTTACCTCTGATTGCTCCTGCCGATATACGTCTCGACATCAGGGAACTTGAAGGTTCATATTTCACTTACTGGCTGATTTCTCTTGCTTTTGGTCTTGAAAGCGGAACATCTTTTGAAATAGACTTTCTGAAAGGGATGGACGGAGAAAGCTCAACTTCTCATTTTCCCGGATTCTCATTTTTCAATGAGAAAGGTGAAAATATCAAATGGATGAAATATTCATCTCCGCTATCCGACAGGGTTTCGTTAAATATTCTATTAGAAACTAAAAACAAATCCGTAGCCTATGCATTTTGTACTTTAGAATCGTCAAAAGAACAAATGATTACTGCTAATTTTGGCTTTACCGAACAACTCGAAATCTTCTGCAATGGTACATCTATCTTCAAAAAACAAGACAGTGAAAGTTTGATTACAGATGAATATCAACAAGTATTAAATCTTAATCCCGGCAAAAACAGAATATTAGTTAAAATAGAAAGAGCAACAAGTAACTGAGACTTCTCATTCCGTATAAAAGATCAAAAAAACAGCGGACGAAAAAATAAGTATAGACTAGAGGCATTACCATAAAGGAATAATCCTTAATCCGTTTTTGTCAGGTATTATAAAATAATTCTCTTTCACCAGATATGGGATAGCCAAATCTTTATTGATTCTTTATCTTTACTGCCCCGTTAAAATCACAAATCACTCTTTTAGATATTTGATATTTAGTTAGTTACATGGGTTTCTTGAATAAAAACGAATTTATCTTGAAACATGTACAATCAGATTAATCTGATTGCAAAGCTATAAATTCAAGTCCGTTGATTCGAAAAACCTCTATAACTAACTAGTCATTCCTTATTTAGCATTTAAAACACTAATTAATAGTAAATTGTCTTTAGATACATTCGTATAAATCTGGAAGAATCCTTATCTTTACACATTAATTATTGCAATTTTTTTATGCTTAGACCAAGTAAAAATGATGCCCAACAAAGTTTATTCTTTTCTTTGGGAGGTAGTTTAGACCAAAAACATCCACTCTATATTTTAGCATTCAAGGTAGATTGGGATATATTTGAAAGAGAGTTTTCAAAGTTTTATAGTGCAGATGAAGGAGTCCCATCCAAGCTAATTCGCCTGATGGTTGTCTTGCTGATTCTTAAATATATCCGTAATTTATCGGATGAGAGACTAGTTGAACAATGGAGTGAAAACATTTACTACAAGTATTTGTGTGGTCAAAACAAGTTTATTGTGAAAATTCCATGTGTGACAACTGAACTAGTAATGTTTCGACAACGTATTGGCGTCAAAGGATGCGAATTGATTCTGTGTGAAAGTATCCACATCAATGGTAAAGATGGTAATGAACCAGATATTTCAGCTGACACGACAGTTCAAGAGAAAAATATCACTTATCCGACAGATAATAAGTTGCATCGAAAAATCATAGCCAAATGTAAGAAAATAACCAACCAGGAAAATATTATACCCCGTCAGGCTTACACTCACACATTGAAAAAGTTGTATGTTGATATTCGTTTCAGCAATCATCCCAAGAATAAGAAAAAATCCTGTGCAGGCGGTCGCAAAATTAGAACAATCGTAGGACGATTAGCTCAAGAGTTAGAACGTAAATTACCAGATAATTACAATTATAGCGAGTCATTGAATTTATTCACAAGAGTTTTTAATCAAAAAAGAAGTGATAAGAATAAGATTCATAGCCTGCATGAACCTCCTGTACATTGCATTTCAAAAGGAGAAGAACATAAAAAACATGAGTCCGGAAAGATGGCTTCTACCCTTTATACCCAAAGTGCAAGAGTAACAGTGGGAGCCTTATCCTTTAAGAATGAATATGTTGCTACATTACCTAAAGCTTTAGAACAATACAAAAGACTTAAGAAAAAGCCGCCCAAAAATGTTTTTGCGAGCAGAGGCTATAAAGGTAAAACTGTTATAGTAGAGACTAGCATTCATATTGCTAAGCCATTTTCAAAGAAATTGAATACCTATCAACAGCAGAAACGGAAAGAATCACATAACCGTCGGGCAGCTATAGAGCCAATTATCGGACATCTAAAACAGGACCATAGATTGTCCGGAAACTTCTACAAAGGGGACTTTGGAGATGCTATCAATGTGCTATTGGCAGCCTCAGTTTTCAACTTTAAGAGGATGATCAACAAATATAAACAAAAAATTGTCTATATCCGGGTAGAAATACAGGCAATCTGTTTTTATAAATTAGTTGCAAAAGTGAGTTTTTGAGGGACAACTAAATAAACTTCAAATATTTCAAAGAACAATTTGAGATTTTAATGGGACAGTAATGAATCTTGATATATTTTCAAACTCAAAATATTTCTAATGAAACACATATTATCTATATTTTATATTAAACATATGCATTTGATTACTTTGTTATGTGTCTCTCTAATAGGTTATTCCAAAAATCCTTATATTCATAACCTTGACAAGCAATTGTATGGAGCAGCTAGTAAGAATTGGAATATAAAAGAAGATGATAAAGGTTTTATCTATGTTGCAAATGAAAGCGGTCTTCTCGAATTTGATGGCATAAAATGGAACTTATACCGTTTACCAGGTAATCAACCAATCAAATCGATATGTGTAGAGAACCATAATTGCATTTACACAGGAAATGTTGAAGGGTTTGGCAGATGGGACAGAGAACATTCCGGAAAGTTAATGTATACACATTTAAGTAAAGATGTACCTGAAAAAAATATTATGTATGGTGATTTCTGGCAAAGTTGGAAGCACGACAACGCAATCTATTTTCAGTCATTTAAATCTATATTCAGATATAAAGATTCAAGAGTAGAAAAGGTGAATATAACGAAGCCGGTATTATTTTTGCTTCCAGCTGGAGACGAACTATGGGTACAATATATGAAAGGTGGGTTATATCGTGTAAATGGACTTGAGTTGGAATTGTTGGTAGGTACTGATAAATTAAAAAATACAGATGTAAGAGTAATCCTGCCTTATCAAGATAATAAGTATCTCATAGGTACTTCTAATTCTGGAATCTTTATTTATAATAATAAAGAGTTGATAAAGTGGGATTCCCCAATATCTGATGCTGTACAAGTAGGAGAATTGAATTGTGGCATTAGAACAAAAAATGGGAAATATCTGCTAGGTACAATTTTAGAAGGTATTTACGAAGCAGATGTGAATGGGCAGATACTAAACCACTTCTCGACAGGGAATCAATTGATGAATAATACTATTTTGTCTCTTTTTGAAAGCAAATTGGGCTCGGTCTGGATTGGTTACGATAGCGGACTTGGAAATATGCAATACTGGGATAATCTAGATTATTTTACATTTGGACAAAATAAAATCGGAACAATATACGATGCGAAGATATGGGATGGAAGATTGTTCTTATGTACGAACCAAGGTATTTATTACATTTCGCAAAAAGATTTTTTCGGTTCAAAATCATTAAATAACATAAAATTAATAGATAATACGCAGGGGCAGGCCTGGAAACTGACAGAAAGTAATGGACGTTTATTCTGTGCTCATAATAGAGGTATTATAGAAATATCTAAGAAGTTAAGAACTTCGATATTCAGCGAAAATAACAATGGTGTATTTAATTTTCAAGAAGAGCATCTGTTCGAAAAAAATGTATCTATAGCCTCAATGTATAATAAGTGTTTAATTATTGATGGCAACCAAAGAATAGAAGTGGGTATACAAAATATTCCTGTCAAATACGTGATGACAGATTATTTAAATAATCTATGGTTGAAAATTCCATATAAAGGTGTTTATAAATTAAGATTAAATCAGGACTTTAGTATAGCTGCTAATACATATTTTGGAGGTGATAAGCAATTCAATTTTCACGAAAATATAAATATGTTAAAGATAGGGAGCCGAATTGTATTATCGAATGACAGCCTTTTTTATACATATGATGAAATATCAAATAAAATTGAACCGAACACAATTTTGAATAATTGCCTAGCATCCGTAAAAAGTATACAAAATATTGTTAAACAGAAAAAGCATCATTACTGGATAATCACCAATAAATCTGTCTATCTATTATATTATGATGGGGTAAAAGCTCTAATTATGGATCAATATTTTCTGGGTAACCATAGACTCTCTTTGGTAGAGCGTTTCGAAAACGTCAGTATCATCAATGACACATTAAGTTTAATATGTCTTGATAATGGATTCCTACTTCACACAATGGATAGGAAACCTACCTATAGTTTGCCCACTTCTCCTATTATACTAAATATTTCGGGAACAGACAGGAATGGGAATACAGAGTACAACAATCTCATGTTGAATAAAGACTCAATTATAACTATAAAATCTTCTTATGCCAACTTAGTCCAAGTCAAAGTTTTTAACCCCAACTCTTTTTATCAAGATGAATATTTCCAATTTAAGTTGAAAGGAATAGACAGCGATTGGTCAAAATCACATAAATCGGACATTATAAGTTTTGAACGATTACCCAGTGGTCGTTATACACTATTTGTCCGCACAATTAATCAATTGGAGGAGACTTCCGAGCCTTACCAAATAGATTTAATCATAGAGAAACCTTTCTGCAAATCAACAATAGCTATAATCTCCTACTTTATCATTGCCTGCACATTATTTTGGATAATTTGGAAATTAGTTCTAAGACATCACCGGAACCTTCATATACAAAAGATACGTTCCAGAGAAAGGAATCGATTGAAATATCAAAATTTACAATTAGAAAAAAAGATAAATCAGGTGAATGCCGAATTATTTACTCGTGCAAACCTTATTCTACAAAAGAATAAATTGGTAGATGATATCAGAGAGATAATTAACAACCAATACTATGGAAAAGATAAAAAAGATATATCGGAACTATATAGAAAACTCAAAAATCTACTAAAAACAGGAGAAAAGAATGAAGATCAATGGGAAATTATTCTGATAACATTCGAAGAAAAACATCCCGATTTCTTTATGAAATTAAAAAAAATATCCCCTGATATTACACCTAATGATTTGAAAATATGCATGTGCCTTAGGCTAAACTATGACTCTAAAGAAATTGCACAAATGCTAAATTTATCTGTAAGGACAGTTGAAAATAACAGATCAAAAATAAGGAAGAAGCTAAATATCCCTAGTAATATACATTTAACAGACTTCTTATTGGATTTATAATATACTTATTGAGAGTAAAATAGCGTATAGATATAAACATACACACACTTTATTTACTAATAACTAAGTAATTACATGTTTTTGTGAGATGATCGTGATTGCGATTGATACTCAAAAGGTGTATTCCGTGAGATTTTTTTTATAACAATTCAACAAAAAAAAATTTGTTTTGCAAATGTCTCCTTGTTGTTAACTCAACAAGACATAACCATGTTCAACATGTCCCATAAATTACTATGGTAATCTTAATATAATATGAAAAACTTATTCACATCTATGAAAAAAAGCAAATTTAGAAAATGTAAGATAGTAATACGGATAGTACTATTATCTATGGTATTGGTGCTACTCCCTTGTGAAGTTTTTGCTCAAACAAAAACAATTACAGGAGTTGTGACCGATGAAATGAATGAAACTTTGATTGGAGTCTCTGTAAAAGTGGTAAACACAAATCAGGCAACAATAACAGATATTGATGGTAGATACTCAATCTCTGCTCAAAAAGGAGATGAGCTTCATTTTTCTTATATCGGAAGAAAGAGTTTAACTATAAAAGTGGGAGATAGTGAAATTATAAATGTCATTCTGGAAGGTGATGTTACAACACTTGGTGCTGTGGAGATCGAGGTCGGATATGGGAAGATACGTAAGAGAGACCTTACTGGATCTATTGTTTCTGTTAGTACAAAAGATCTGATAGGTGTTCCAACCAATAATCCTATTAGTGCACTGCAAGGTAAAGTCCCTGGATTGAATATCGTAAATAGTGGAACGCCAGGAGCAGCACCTGAAATAAGACTGAGAGGAGTAGGAACACTAAATGCCGATACTAAACCTATATTTGTGGTAGATGGGATGATTGTTGACAATATTGACTTTGTGAATATGAACGACATCCTATCTTTGGAGGTACTGAAGGATCCATCGTCATTATCAATTTTTGGTGTACAGGGTGCAAATGGAGTTATCATAATAACTACGAATAGAGGACAAGCGGGTAAAACCCAAGTAAAATACGATGGTTATGTCGGAGTTCAATATCTGGCAAACAGAGATAGGTTGAAACTTACAGATGCGACAGAATTTACGGTACTTTATAATGAACGCCTGATGAATGAATATTACGATGAGTTAGCTATATATGAAAAGGCAATAGCTAGTGGGAAAGATGCTGCCCCTCCGGCTATCCCAAGCCCTTGGGAAGGAGATCTTCTTGGAAAGGGGACGGATTGGCAAAAAGAGATTTTCCATCCAGCTATTATTACCAATCATCATTTGTCGGTAAGCACAGGGAACGACAAAAGCACATCTATGATCTCGGCAGGCTATTATAAACAAGATGGTATAGTTAGATACAACTCTTATGAAAGATTAAATTTAAACTATGCAGGAGATATTAAAGTAAATAAAGCTATAAAATTAGGCACTAATGTAGGGCTAAGTCGATGGGAAACAGAGCCTATGTACGGCGGTGTTTTACCTAATGCCGCGCGTGCATTACCTACTTACAGCCCATATCGTGCAGAAGCAGATAGAGACTATAGTAAGCTTGGTGGAATATTTACCCCTCCTCCCGGGATACAAAGTAATGTGGGAAATCCTGTAGCTACAATGGAAACACGAAAAGGAACACAAGAGCCTTATGGATATAGGGCCGTAGGAAATATTTATGCAGAAATCAGCTTCCTGAAAGATTTTAAATTTAAAGCTACGGGCTTTTTCGATGTTGGCATCAATAACACAAGGACTTATACACCTATCTATGATGTTAATTATCCCGGACTGGAGGAAACTAGCCAACGAAATCTTGTTGCTACAGCAAAAAAAGAAACAAACGAGTATACTAAACTCCAAGCCGACTTTATATTGAATTATGACAAAACTATAGATAAACATAAAATCGGAGCAATGGCTGGCTATACAGCCTACGAGAACAAGCACAAAGGCTTTTCAGCCCACACAGACTCTATATTCAACAATGAAGAAAATCTGCCGGAAGATTTATGGACATTAGACGAGAAAGCAAAAAAACTAGGCGTTGGCAACAGTTTTGGGCAATCAGCTTTCATCTCTTACCTCTCTCGTGTAAATTATTCTTATGATAATAAATATTTACTTACAGCTACTTTCCGTGCCGATGGATCTTCAAAATTTGCTGCAAACCATAGATGGGGATACTTTCCTTCTATAGGAGCCGGCTGGGTTATATCAGAAGAAAATTTCATGGAATCATTTAAAGAAAAAATTGACTTTCTTAAGTTAAGAGCCAGTTGGGGTAAACTTGGTAATGATAAGATTGGAGATTTTCAAAATTACAGACGTATAGACCCTCAGGGTAGTTCAATAATATTAGATGGTAATACTATTTACTTGCCTACAATTGACGGTCTGGCTGACGAAAATTTACACTGGGAAGTAATGACTGGGGTGGATGTCGGAATTGAGGGGTATTTCTTCCAACAACGTCTGACTGCCGATGTTGGTTACTACTACAAAAAGAATAGTGATTTATTAGCAACGGTTCCTCTTCCGGCAGCTATAGGACCGAACTATAAAGTAACCAATGCAGGGTCGGTTAGTAATAGCGGAATAGAATTTAATGTTTCATGGAGAGATAAAGTAGGTGATTTTGCTTATAATACCAGTTTTAATGGTTCGACTATACGAAACCGAGTTGTATCTTTAGGTAACAATAACGCATCATTATCTCATGTATATCATCGTACATCCGTAGGGCATCCTATAGGATCATTTTATGGTTATGTTCAAGATGGTATTTTCCAGACAGATGAAGAAATAGCGGCATATTATCCGTCGGCATGGGTGTCTAGACCAGGAGATATCCGGTTTAAAGACGTTAATGGTGATGAAAAAATAGACAGCAACGACCGGACATTTATTGGCTCATCTATTCCTACTTTCGTATACGGTTTCTCTATAGGATTCGAATACAAGAACTTTGACATTAACATGAATTTCAACGGGGTATCTGGAAATAAAATATTAAATAAGAAGAAGTTGCCTACTTTTGCTCAATTCAATTATTACGAAGATATGATCGATCGTTGGCATGGAGTAGAGACATCAAACTCCGAACCTATGATTAATGCAGCCAGAGGCCATAATCATTCCCCATCGACCAACTTGCTTGAAGATGGTTCGTATATCCGATTGAGAGGAGTGCAATTGGGCTATAACGTACCTACATCTGTGCTAAGCAAACTAGGTGTAAGCTCTTTAAGAGTTTATTGTAATGCAGAAAACTTATTGACGTTTAAGAAGAACTCGGGCTATACTCCTGAAGTTAGTGGTAGTATATTGGAAGGTGCAGTTGATGATGGAGGTACTTATCCTCTTCCAATGACAATTACCGGAGGTGTTATGATATCATTCTAAGAAATAACAAATTAAAAAGCTATTATGAAAAATTTATTATACATACTGACAATATTTGTCTTTTTTTCGTGTTCAGATTCTTTTCTGGATCGCTATCCCGAAGGGTGGTTACATGATAAGAATACTGATATAGGGGTAACAGGAACAGACTTATTGGCAAGAGGCGAGTTGCAAAAAGCATACGACGGACTTAGAGCATATTCATTTTGTTGGGCTGGACTGGCTATGCATAACTATACAACACCGGATGCGGAGAAAGGGAGCAACCCATCTGATGGTGCTAACATAGTCCCATTTTCTACTATGAGTTTTACTACCGACAATAGTGCTTTGAAAGATTATTATCAGGGAACTTTTAATGTTATATCCAATGCTAACAGAGCGATAAGCCTGGCAACTGCAATTCCGGATTCTTTGGAAAATGTAAAAAACAGTATCGTTGCTGAAGCTTTAGTCTTGCGTGGAGCCATGTACTTCAGATTGACTCAGGCTTTCGGTGCCGTGCCGTATGTAGACCGTGTCTTTTCTCCGGGAGAAGAGTCGCCGGAGCGAATGAGCGTACCAGAAATAAAAGTCAAAGCCAAAGAAGATATAGATTGGGCAATACCTTACTTGATGACGCGAAAAGAAATGGTTAGTACTAAAAACTTTGGTAGAGTCACTCAGAATACAGCAAGAGCTATTCTTGCAAAAATGGCTTTATATGAGAAGAATTGGAGTGAAGTAATTACATATACCGGAGAAATTATAGCTTCAGGAGATAATGATCTATCAACTCCTTATGATAAAATCTTTATAGAAGCACAAGAGTTTGGACCCGAATCTATTTTTGAGGTCGATGTTGAACACCAGCCTAATTCAAAAATCAATAGAACTTCACAATATGCCCAGATACAAGGCGTAAGGGGTACTCCTAATCTTGGATGGGGATTCAACTCCCCTAGTACTGTCCTCATAGCTGCATACGAACCAGGCGATCCGCGTAAAGAGGCTACAGTCTTAACTGATGGGCAAATACTAAACGGTGAAACTATACAGGCTTCCGGTGATTCATACAATAAATTTTTCAACAAAAAAGTATATACACTGCCATCGGAAAGATCGGCATACGGGCGTGAAAGCGGGAATCAAGGAACATGGGTAAATATAAGGCTAATACGTTATTCCGATATCGTTTTGATGCATGCTGAAGCTGCGAATGAACTCGGAAACGTTGATGATGCTCTGGCTAAATTGGAGATGGTACGTGAACGTGCCAGAGGTGGGGACAATACTGTCTTGCCTAAAGTAACAGATAGGAATGAAAATATTTTACGGGATAAAATCCGCCACGAACGTCGTATCGAATTGGCTATGGAGTTTGAACGTTTCTTCGACTTGGTTCGTTGGGATTTGGCGAAAGATCTCATCCCTAACTTTGTAGTAGGAAAACATGAATTATACCCTATTCCTCAGGTTGAAATAGACAACTCTAATGGTATCTTAACACAAAACCCTGGCTATTAAGCTTTTAAGAAGGATTGTCTAGCTGGTTATCCAGCTAGACAATCCTAAATTTCTCATCTAATTGAGATAAAATTTGCTATCAGATGAAGCTAAAATCTATCATAGTTCTTTTATTTATATCGTTTATTTTTGTCACAGCCTGTTCCGATGGGAATGAGCAAGAAACAATTGTTTTGGTAAAAAACGATGAAACTTATCTGCCAAGAAATGTTTATCCTGTGTTAGATGAGATACAGCGCAAAACGTTTAATTTCTTTTATGAAGGGGCCGAACCTGCCACAGGCATGATTTATGAAGGTACTGAAAGGGGAAATATAATTACTACCGGGGGGACTGGCTTCGGACTAATGTCACTAATTATAGGCTCTGAAAGAAAATGGATTTCGAGAAGTCAGGCAGGCGAACGAACACTTAAAATTTGTCAGTTTTTGAAAAACTGTGAACGTTTCAATGGTGCCTGGTCCCATTGGTATACTCCAGATGGATTATCTGCTGATTTTGGAGAACAAGTCAAAACCGGAGATCTTGTCGAAACCGGCCTGTTGATGCAAGGTTTAATTGCAGCAAAAGAATATTACAAAGGGAGTTCAAATACAGAAAACAATATCTCGCGTATTATTGATGAATTGTGGGGTAGTGTCGACTGGAAACATTATACTAACAGTGGCGATGCTCTATATTGGTTGTGGTCTTCTGAAAACAATCAGTTTTCTTTACCGATAAATGGATGGAATGAAGGACTTATTACTTATATCATGGCATTAGCCGCACCAACTCCACATAATATAGATATAGAAGTCTATAAAAAAGGTTGGAAACAAAATGGAGCTTTTTATCATCCTAACCGTACTTATTATAATTACACACTTTTGCTTGGACCCGACTATGGAGGTTCATTGTTTCTATCTCAGTATTCCATGCTCGGGCTTAATCCTCAGAAGTTGGAAGACAATGATATCAACTATTGGTATCAGAATGTAAATCACACGCTTATAAACAGGCACTACTGTATCTATAATGCACCTGAAAAATATGCTTATAGCGATTCATCATGGGGTTTGACAGCCTGCTATGGAATAGGAACTCAGTCGCAAGGGGAATATAAACCGCGCTCCCCGCTTATTGATGATGGAGTTATAGCGCCTACAGCCGCATTAGGAGCCTACCCCTATACTCCATTTTACTCTACTCAGGTTCTTTTGGGGTTGAACAAGCTAGGCTATCTAAAACATAAATATGGTTTTAGTGATGCATTTTGTCCCTCCGAAAATATTGCCGATAAACGGGTATTAGCAATAGATCAGGGACCTATCGTAGTGATGATAGAAAATTATCGTACCGGACTGATATGGAACTTAGTAATGGGGAATGAAAATATACAGAAAGGACTCAGATTGGCAGATATAAAAACTACTCCCGGCTTCAAAGAGGGATTCCATTTAGCGGTAATTGATCAATATACCAAAGTATATAATATGTTGATACATCCCGACAGAGACGTTTATGAGCTTGATTATTTTGTAGAAAATGGAGAAGTGGTAAAATTTACTATAAAAGATGCAAACAATAAAATAGTACGCGAAAAAGAGAAAGAGTCAACTAAAGGAGAAAATGTATTTTCCTTTTTTGATGATAATATACTAAGAGGAAGAGAATATTTAATAGAGATGCAAACCAAAACTAGTGTATACAAGATTAATGTCGTTTTAAGATAAAATCTAGATTTTTATTATAGAATATAATATATAAAGATAATGAAGAAAATATTGATAGGCGTTCTATTGTTTTGTTCCGTTATAAACTTATTATATGCTCAAAAGAGTAGTAAAATAAGAAAAGATCAGTTCATTGATGAATTAATGAACAAAATGACTATTGAAGAAAAAATAGGCCAGCTTAATTTACCTAGTTCGGGAGACATTACAACAGGACAAACCCAAAGTAGTAACATAGCTCAAAAAATAAAAGATGGTCAAATAGGAGGACTATTTAATATAAAAGGAGTCCGAAAAATAAAGGAAGTTCAACGAATAGCTGTTGAAGAAAGCCGTTTAGGTATTCCTTTGTTATTTGGAATGGATGTGATACATGGTTATGAAACTGTCTTTCCGATTCCATTAGGCTTAGCCTGCTCTTGGGATATGGATGCTATAGAGAAATCGGCTAGAATAGCAGCTGTTGAAGCTAGCTCCGATGGTATTTCCTGGACTTTCAGCCCAATGGTTGATATTTCAAGAGATCCCCGTTGGGGTCGTGTCTCGGAAGGGAATGGAGAAGATCCATATCTGGGAGCACAAATAGCCAAAGCAATGGTTCAGGGCTATCAGGGAAAAGAAAACGATATGTATAGTACTAATTCAAACATCATGGCTTGTGTCAAACACTATGCACTCTATGGCGCTTCAGAAGCAGGAAGAGACTACAATACAGTCGATATGAGTAAGAACCGTATGTTTAATGAATATATGTATCCTTATCAAGCAGCAGTTGACGCCGGAGTTGGCAGTGTAATGGCTTCATTTAATGAGGTTGATGGTATTCCGGCCACAGCTAATAAATGGCTGATGACAGACGTATTGAGAAAGCAATGGGGATTTAAAGGCTTTGTTGTGACGGACTACACAGGCATATTAGAAATGGTAGACCATGGAATAGGAAACCTGCAAAAAGTATCGGAGAAAGCACTTAAAGCAGGCATTGATATGGATATGGTAACAGAGGGATTTAACTCTACAGTGATGCAATCCCTAAAAGAAGGAAAAGTATCGGAGGAAGATATTAACAGCGCTTGCCGGCGGATTCTCGAAGCTAAATACACCTTGGGACTATTTGATAATCCATATAAATATTGTGATGAGGATAGGGCAAAAAAAAATATTTACACCAAAGAACATCGTGCTTTTGCAAGGAAGTTAGCTTCTGAAAGTTTTGTGCTTTTAAAGAACAACAACAGCACACTTCCACTAAGTAAAAAGGGAAAAATAGCCGTTGTAGGTCCTTTAGCCAATACACGTTCAAACATGGTAGGAACTTGGAGTGTAGCAGCTAAGCTTGATGTTCCGATGACACTTGTCGAGGGAATTAATGATGTGGGTGGCAACAATGTTGATGTATTGTATGCAAAAGGTAGTAATCTCACCGAATCCGAAGAGCTTGAGAGATATGCCTCGATGTTCGGCAGGGAACTAGGACGTGATTCTCGTTCTGAAGCCGTAATAAGGGATGAAGCACTATCGATAGTCGAAGATGCCGATGTGATAATAGCTGCTTTAGGCGAAACATCCGAGTTTAGCGGAGAATCGAGCTCGCGAACAAACCTGAATATTCCCGATGTTCAACAGAGACTTCTCTCCGAATTATTGAAAACAGGGAAACCTGTAATTCTGGTTCTGTTTACAGGACGTCCACTAACTCTTACTTGGGAACACCAAAACGTACCTGCTATTTTGAATGTCTGGTTTGGAGGAACCGAAGCTGCACAAGCGATTGCTGACGTATTGTTTGGCGATGTGAATCCTAGTGGAAAACTAGTAGCTACATTTCCACAGAATGTAGGGCAGATTCCCCTTTTCTATAATCATAAAAATACAGGAAGACCATTGAAAGAGGGTAATTGGTTCGAGAAATTTAGAAGTAACTATATCGATGTTTCCAACGATCCGCTATATCCTTTTGGTTATGGCTTAAGTTATACAACTTTTCAGTATGGTGATATAATATTAGACAAGAATATTCTTACCGAAAAAGATGAGATTAAAATATCGGTTGAAATATCTAATACAGGAAAATATGATGGGGCTGAGGTAGTCCAGCTATATCTAAGAGATGTAGAAGGAAGTATTACCCGTCCTGTAAAAGAGTTGAAAGGTTTTAAAAAAGTATTTCTAAAGGCAGGCTCTTCTGAGAAAATAAAATTTACAATAGATGTTGAAGCTATCAAGTTCTACAATTACGATTTGGAGTATATTGCTGAACCCGGAGTATTCGAAGCTATGATAGGTCCTTCGAGCAAGGATGTTAAAACAGTAAAATTTACTTATCAATAACCAAATGAAACATGAATAGTATAAAGTCTTTTATATTACTTGCTTTATTTTCAGGACTACTTGTAAGTTGTTCTAATACAAAGAACAACAATCAGAAAGCACTCAATGATGAAGAGCTATTGAACCTAGTTCAACATAAAACTTTCAATTATTTCTGGGAAGGATCTGAAAATAATAGTGGAATGGCTCGAGAGAGAATCCACATGGACGAAGTATATCCTGAAAATGACAAAGATGTAGTAACTAGTGGCGGAAGTGGATTTGGAGTAATGGCAATACTGGTAGGTATTGAAAGGAATTTCATTACCCGTGATGAAGGAATTGAAAGGTTAAATAAGATAGTTTCTTTTCTTGAGAAGGCAGATACTTTCCATGGCTTATTTCCACATTGGTGGTATGGGAATACAGGAAAAGCAAAAGGATTTAGTGATAAAGATAATGGAGGAGATGTCGTAGAAACGGCTTTCATGATGCAAGGCCTGTTAACTGCACACCAATACCTCATAAACGGTAACAATACCGAAAAAGCTTTAGCCGAAAGAATCAATAAACTTTGGAGCGAAGCAAACTGGGATTGGTATCGTAACGGTAAAGATGTTCTCTTTTGGCATTGGAGTCCTCAGCATGAGTTTGGAATGAATCATCCTATCAGAGGATTTGACGAATGCATTATTGCTTATATACTGGCAGTATCTTCTCCAACATATCCGGTACCTACCGAAACTTATCATAAAGGATGGGCTAGAAACGGGGAGATTTTAGGCCAACACACAATAGAAGAATATCCTATTGGAATAAACTATAATAATAAATTTGGCATAGGACCTTTATTCTGGATACATTATTCATTTCTGGGATTAGATCCCCGGGAGTTGAGCGATAAATACTCAGAAAACTATTTTGCCGAGTTTAAAAATTATACATTAATCAATAGGGCGTATTGCATCCGAAATCCAAAGGGGTACAAAGGATATGGTAGCGATAGCTGGGGGCTGACTGCCAGTTATTCTGTAAATGGCTATAACGCGCATGCACCAAATGAAGAACAGGATCTTGGCGTTATCGCTCCCACTGCAGCCCTTTCTTCTATTGTTTACACTCCTGACGAATCAATGGATGTTATGCGGTACCTTTATAGTAAAAGAGATACACTTCTAGGAACTTTTGGCTTCTACGATGCCTATAGTGAGTCGGAAAATTGGTATCCTAAACGCTATTTGGCAATTGATCAGGGGCCTATCGTAGTAATGATAGAGAACTACCGCTCACAATTACTTTGGAATTTATTTATGAGTCATCCTGACATTCAAAAGGGGCTTAAGTTGCTTGGATTCAATAGCCCACATCTAAACCAGACAAGATTTATTAAGTAATAACTTTATAATTAGAATATATGAAATCACGTAAATTATTAAATTTATTTTTAGGGATATTCTTCATATCCTTCTTATTATCCGTTGGTTGCAGTGAAAATGATGCTTCGAAGTTAGAATATTTTGGAAATATTCGTATTGACAAAGAAGTAGTAAAATTAAATGTAGAAGACAGGATCAATTTGAAACTATCTTTTGTCAGCCAGGTCATAAATAAGGAGGATATAATCTGGAAGTCGGACAATTCTGAAATAGCTAAAATTAGTGTTAATCCGGATAAGAGCTGTATTGTAGAGGGTGTATCTGCAGGACAAACTATGATTAGCGTAAGTGTTAATAATACAAGCTTGAAGTCGGAATGCCTTGTTGAAGTTAACGAAGGGAAAGGTATTGTCAGGATATTGGCAATCGGCAATAGTTTTTCAGAAGATGCTGTTGAAAACTACCTGTACGACTTGGCTAAGGAAGACGGTAAAACTCTTATTATAGGAAATATGTATATTGGAGGTTGTTCCCTTGAAACACATTTAGAGAATGCAAAAGGTAATAAATCGGCCTATGAATACCGAAAGATAGATGAAGATGGAATACGTACTGTAGACAAGAACTGGAATATTTCAAAAGCAGTTGCTGATGAAAATTGGGACTATATAAGTTTTCAGGAAGTAAGTCAAAATTCAGGAATATATTCAAACTTCGAGGCATCTTTGCCTGAGTTGGTAAGCTATGTAAAAGAAAAAGCAACTAATACGAATATTAAATATATTCTACATCAAACATGGGCTTATGCATCAAACTCCACTCACAGTGGCTTTGTCAATTATGAGAACGATCAGATGAAGATGTATACAGCAATAATCGATGCAGTATCGAGAGCCGGAAATCTGGTGGATATAGATATAATTATTCCTGCAGGAACTGCTATTCAGAATGGGAGGACCAGTATTGTGGGAGATAGTTTTACCAGAGACGGGTATCATCTGGACAAAGGCATAGGACGGTTCACAGCAGCCTGTACTTGGTATGAGAAGTTGTTTGAGCGAGATGTTACATTAAACACTTACAAACCTACAGGGATGACTAATTTTTACACAGATATAGCTAAAACTGCAGCTCATACAGCTATTTTAAAGCCGGAGGCTATAACAGAGTTGACAGACTTCCAAACGGAAGGTCCGAATGAATTTGTATTGCAAAAGCCAATTTATATAAACTTTAATAAAACGGAAATTTCTGCCTCTTACCAAAGTTTCACAGGAGGTACTACAGTTGGAAGCCGTCTGATGAATATAGCTGATATGGATGGTGCAGAGACTGGCATCAATATTGAACTGATTGCACGATTCACGGGCACTAACGATCAAGGAGTAGAGGTAAGCCAGATTGATTGGATCCCAAATCTTGCCGCAAAATACGCATTTTACGGTGAAGCCGACAAACACGAAGGAGCCTTTTCTATCAGCAAGTTAAACCCTAATCAAGAATATGTGTTCACATTTTTCGGTTCGAGAAAGGCTGTAACGGATAATAGGGAAACCGCCTATATATTAAAAGGTGCCACCGAAGAAACTGTGTATCTAAACGCATCCAGTAACGACTCTAATACGGTTTCGACAGCTCCATTGAAAGCAAATAGCGATGGTATAATTACACTTAAGGTAACAGCAGGGCCTAATAACAATAATAGTGCTAAGTTCTATTATCTTAATGTAATGAGAATAACCCCATTTGAATAAGAAAGTAAATTTGCTTTAAGGAGGTTTATATTTACTGCGATAAATAACAATTCATGGACTACGATAGATATGTTAACACCATATCTATCGGTATACTGTCGAAATAGGTAGAACATGAAGGGTTGCTTACAGTGTGAATAAAAGAAATTACACAGATAATACCTGACTTATATACATTTGAATGGACGATGTATGAATTGCTCTTTCTAAAATGAGTATTTATAGCGATGAAATATGTTTACCCAATAACTATCGTCAGTAACTTCAGGTACGAAGAAACAGCTTTTTGCAAAAAGCTATTTCTTCGTACCTGAAGTTCTTATTCTGTGACTTTGAGTCTATATCCCATTTGAGTCTCCCCAATGAGATCTCAATATTCTCCATTTTTCACATATCCAATTCTCTTACGAAGCTTGTTCTCTTTCTTTTTTTGACTAGCCAATTCTGTTAGTATCTGATAAATATCATTAAACTGCATATTTGTTTCAATCATAAAAATCTCTAGCTTCTGGCTCAAGTCAACATATCCTAAAGCATGTTAACGAAGAGCGACAAAAGCCCGCATTATTGATATATTTACCTGAATAGCTGTGAGGGAACGCAATATTCCGGAAAGAATAGTAACACCTTCGCACAAAGTAGAGGTGTGAAATTATAGAAAGAAAAAATTAATGACTATCGTATATTATACCTAAAGATCCATTTTAAACTCCGTATATCATTGGATTATATTAAATTTGAATTTTGTGATATCTATCTGAAATAATATTACTTATGATTGTTTTAGGCTATATATCAGATTATCATTAAAAATTAAAAATGAAGTCGTCTGGACTAATCTAAAATTGAGTCACCTTCGTCCCTCGAACGTTGTTTGTTAAAAAGGTCAAGAAATGTTAGCTTAGTAATTGCTAAAAGACTAAAATAGAGCAATCCTGAGCAAAATATCTGGTTTTTCTGCCATTACACAATATTATTTCTAGATAACTTATTTCAACATCAAATTCTGGTAAGATGAAATAGTCACGATTTAATTCTTCATCTTCTCTTTTCTTTACATGCTTATGTCTTTGTCTTCAAATAAAAGTCATTCACTTAGATTATTAATCCATCAGCTTTTAGCCTTTTAAATACTTCAAACACACCTATAACTTGTGCTGGTTCTTGTTCATAGCTATAGCTATCAAAAAAACAGACAGCTCCTATTTCATTATTAGGCATTATATTTTCGTGTAATTCATACAGAAAACAATCTTGTTCCATCCTTACATTTGCGTCTTCTCCGTATACAGGTGCGGTAATATGACAATAGTATTTTAGTGACTTAACTTCAATTTTAAGAGTAAGCTCCTCCCATCTTTCTCTCTGTAAAGATTACTGAGGAGATTCTCCTGCTTCAATCTTTCCTCCAGGCAAATACCAAGCTTTTTTATTGTTACTATATGCTAACAGCAACTTATTTTCTTTTATAATCAGCAGACCTGCAGTCTTAATAATTCGTGTTGAATGAATATCTCTCACATCTTATATTTATGATTCAATGCTGTACAGTTTATCTCCGATCTGAAATTATAACTTATCCCCTTCAGTATGTTCATTGAGCAGAGTATATCCTGTATCTCAAATTCAGGCCTATTCTCTTTTGACAATTATATTTCTGATTATCATTAAAATCAGAATATTATAAGAAGCACATTAAACATCCTTTATTTTATTAAAAAATCTCAAATGAAGAAAAATGGACTCGTCTCAATAATGGTTCTGAATACTATTGACGGAGAGAAGGTCCAGTTCCATAGCCGGATTGAAATGAATCCTTTAGGATGAGATCAAAAAGTACAAGTCCCAGATTTAAGTTGACAACACAACTATCAACTAAGATTACAAATATGACACATTTGTGTCAGATGTTATATCTTGAGATGTTTTAATTTTGTTCGATAATTATATGAAACAAAAAACATCTATAATACAAACTTTACATTATTACATAATTTTTAGTTGTAAAAGAAGAAAGATAAATTAGACAGTTCTGATTAACGGTTACGACCGTTTCCTAAACAAAATATGTATGAAACAGAAGAATATACTTTTAAATTTATTTATCCTACTAATACTCGTTTTTTCTACAATTGGTATAGCTCAAGCGCAGAATAAGGAAGGCTCCCCATGCATTACGGGTGGTACAATCTTATTTAAAGAAGATTTTGGAGGAAATGAGGTCTCAGACCCGAATTCTCCATTAGAGAGTACATTAAAAGGATACACGGCACTTCCGTATGCATCAGGAGAGGTAATTCCATTTGGTGGATTCTATACTTTAATTAAAGACTATAGACTTAATGAAGAAACTCATTATCAAGCATGGGATCATACTTCACTAAATGATCCTACTAGAGGCTATATGATGTATATCGACCCCGGTGCGGGTCATGAAAATACCATTTTATATCGTACTGGGATAAGTAACCTCTGTCCTGGAGTGAGGGTTGTTCTTAGCCTTTGGGCGGCATCTATTTCTAAAAAAAATCCAATAGAAGATCAACCACAAGCAACTCCTAAATTTGAACTTCAGATACAAGACGAAAATGGAGTTATACTCGAAAGTGTCTATACTCAATTACAAAATGTAGAGACTCAAGATAAATGGAGATGGGAACAAATATGTATTCAAACCACTATTCCTATTGGAAAGGATAAAATACAATTTGTAGCGGTAAATAGAGAAGATAGTATTTTTGGTAACGATTGGTTTATAGATGACCTTGAGGTCAGATTAATTACGCCTACAGTCAATACTTCAGTAAATGGATTTAATACTTCAGAAATTATAATTACTGATGATGCGCAGACTACTCGACTTGCAGGTAACTATATTGTGGATAATACTTTTGGGTATAATCTTACATCAGCGTGGCTATATAGTGAAAGTGGAATTATGGAAGATCTTAGTGCATGGAAAGCAATCGATATGAAAAAGGGAATGTCCTCCTTAGGCTCTACCTGGACTCATAATCTTAATTTATTGAATACCAAAGAAGGTTATTATCGTTTGGCTATAGGTAACTCAAATAATGTACTGACGACTCTCTGTCGTGCTGCTTCTGGTATTATTCATATACATAAATAAGAATATAAAACAATGAAATATAAATATCTATATATATTATTAGTTGGAATATTTTTTTCTGAACCAATACTTTCTCAAGTTACTATTGGATCTGGCATTAAACCTAATAATGGAGCTCTATTGGACTTGAAACAAACGGATAAGCAGGGTGCTAATTCGACAAAAGGACTAATGCTTCCAAGGGTAAAACTTACAAAGATGAATGATCTTTCCGATCTCGGAGTAACATCGGGAGACGGACAACAACAAATAGGAATGGTAGTTTATAATGTGAAAAATGATGATGTATGCAATGTTTACCCTCCGGGATTTTATGTTTGGGATGGAGATATATGGACAGGTCTGAATGTTTCACCTATAAGAACAGTAAAAACAAGCAGACATGGGATATCCCAGCCTAATTCTTACATGATAGGTGGTGCAGGGGTAGTAGAGATTTCTGTAGAAAAAGCATTTGATGTCTGGAATGGGACTAGTTGGAAAGATGAGAATGGTAGCTCTTTGCTAAGTTCCAAAAGTTTGGAATCGACCAGCTTAACTGCTGAAGTTATTTGGATGGATGCAAGAAACGTAGTTTGCAGCATTAGTGTTAGTCATGCAAACCCATTAAAAGAATCTATTATTAGTGTACACACAGGGAATCAATATGGCAATGCTGTTGTTGGTCTGAAAAGTAATGGACAACTGGTTTGGTCGTGGCATATTTGGGTCACTCCCGATATTCGGACATATCATGTTAACGGCCATTTCTGGATGGACAGGAATCTGGGAGCTACGAGTTCTACTTCAGGGGAGATCGGGACAAGAGGTAATCTTTATCAATGGGGACGTAAAGATCCTTTTCCCAATAATCAGGGATGGACAAATGAAGAAACTCAACTTTATAGGCTCAATGGAAGTACTGCTTTTATCGATAAAGATTATTCGGGGGGGCTGTCAAACCCACAAAATAATCTGATAAAGTCAATAGAAAGCCCCTTAAGCTTTATCAAGTCGATCGGTGAGCCTTATTTTGATTGGTATTCAACTGAAGATAGCTGGAGAAACCGATGGGGACAAGATGGAACTAAATCTGTTTCAGATCCCTGTCCTGAGGGTTGGAAAGTGCCTACCTTAAATGGGACAGCATCTCCGTGGGAAGGTGTGGTTGTAAGTAATCCTACAAGTTTTGACATAAACAAAGGATGGGATTTTTCTGGTTTTGGGTTTTATCCAGCAGCTGCATCTAGATTAGATATGACTGGAGATATAGCAGGTAATGGCGGGTACTATTGGACTGCATCACCTGGATCACTGGGGCTTTCTATAGCTATGTACCTTGACAGGTCAATCGTATTACCTCTAACTAGTAGTTATCGAGGAGGAGCGTTTTCTATTAGGTGTGTAAAAGAATAATTTTGTATCTTTGATTATAGTTCTATCCTTATATTTGTCAATCTTGACCTACCCCTGTGGTAATGATGGAAAAAGCGATAATAAAGGGAGCGAAAAGCCTGTGCCCTATATTGTTAATAGTATAAACTAAGTATCATAAAAGGTTATTTTAGTTTTATGCTAAGGGTATTTTTAAGAAGAATTCCCTGTTAATCATCATGATAAATGCCTGTTTCTCTGCAGGGGAAAATATAAATTTTAATATAACTGTAATTTCACAGGTGAAGTTTCCGATAGAATTTAATGTCAGTAAAGTTCTTTTATTAAGAATGATTACAAATCAGGAAATGCCATTGATATATATTAATAAAAGCAATTATCCTTGGTCTTAAACAAGTTTTTAGACTAAAATTTTAAATACGACTGACGTTATTACAAGTAAATTATTATTAATTTTGAAATTATTTAGTATCTAATGAAAATAGTACTAAAAACATATTCAGAGTTAATTAAAAAAGAATGTCCTTTCGTCTCCGATGGTGAGTTAAGATTCTTTATCGGAGGATTAACTGTTATGAAGTTAAAGAACAAAGAACTTTATATCAAAGCCAATTCAATTCAGGAAAATATAGGGTTTGTTTATAAGGGGCTTATACGATGCTTTTATATAAAAGAAAATTGTAAGGATGTGACGTACAGCTTTGTAAAAGAAGGGGGTTATATTACCCATTATCCAGCCTTTATTAACAGACAACCAAGTAAGTATTCTTTTCAATGTCTTGAACCATCTACGATAATCAATATTTCACATAATCACATTCAGATTTGTTTCGAGAAATGCCCTTCATTATTGTTTTACTTAAGCATGTCTTTAGGAAAGGAGTTTACGGTTCAACTAAGTCGTATAGAAGGATTCCTTTTTGATGATGCAGAAACTCGTTATTTAAATTTCATTAATGAAAACAAAGACCTATATAATCGTATATCTTTAACTCACCTAAGCTCATATCTAGGGATAGAAAGGCAATCTCTTACCCGCATAAGAAAAAATCTAATCCAAAAGAAAATATGATTTCCATACTTTCTAAACATTATCTCTTGTAAGATTAATTTAGAGCGACTCTTCTTAAAATAAATTGTTAATTTTGATATATTTTCAAACTCGGAATATTTTTAATGAAACACATATTAGCTATATTTTATAATATACATTTAATTACTCTGTTATGTATCTCACTAATAGGTTATTCCAAGAAATCTTATATTCATAACCTTGACAAGCAATTGCATGGAGCTGCTAGTAAGAACTGGAATTGTTTCCATTTTTTCTGAATTCTCCATCAATTTGGTGATAACACTTTTCGATCCCGCATAGTTATTCTTTACTGTGGCTACCTCTACTTTGAGATTGTTTCCTAAATCCATCTCATTTATTCCGTCCTTAAACAATATTTGTTTTGAATGGGAAAAATGATTAACTTAGTGACAAATCATTTGAGTAAATGCAAAAAGTAGAAAACACGCGATAGTCCAATTAGTGTATCTACATTAAAGACCTAGCTTATCGCATTTATCCATATTCATTTCTCTAAGAGAATGCCTAAATTCAAGTAATACGAAAAGTAGAATTGAAATAGTATGAAGATAATGAAGCTCTCCAAGGAGGACGTACTGCGAACAAAGGTATGATGTTACCTCGGGTAAGTTTAAAGTCTTCAAAAATAACTCCCCCCAGCGCCTCTCTCGATTCTACTATAGAAGGAGCCATAGGTGTATGGGATAACAATGATCATGTTGCGCTAGTTATTTATAATATGAATGAAGATCATGCTATATGCAAAGGCGTTTATGTGTGGGATGGTAATCAATGGGAATATTTAAACTATATTGATATATCGTCTGAAACATCAACATCATTAACTGATCGTGATGGAAACGTTTATTCTATACATACATACGGTACTGCCGGAACGTGGATGACTCAAAACTTGCGTACGACCACAGATCCTTGTGGAAAAAAACTTGAGAATAATCATACGGACGGAGATTATACCAAGGCGGTTTTCGCCTATCCTAAATTGAATAGTACTCCGTATATATCAGGGAAGCCAGATTATTGGCAAGAGAAATACGGTTTATTGTATTCATGGGCTGCTGCTACTCACAGAAAAGGACGTCATGACGGAAAGGCAAATCCTATTGATGAAGGTGAAGGTTTATCGACCAGCAATAACCAGAATAACACAAGCTCAAAAGAATTAAAAGGAATGCAGGGGATTTGCCCCAAAGGATGGCATATACCAAGTGATAAAGAATGGAATGACCTGAAAGAAGAACTTATCGCTAATGCAGCATTATATAGTGATGAATCCAATGCATCCATAACTGACCAATCATGGAGAATTAAACAAAACGGCTATGATGGTAAAACCTATGGGTCTGTGATGAAGACCCCTGAAAAGGTACTGGTTAATACATCAGGTGGGACGCATCCAATTTATGGACAATTGTATGGGTCTAGCAAGACAGATGGCTTCGGATTTAATGTCTTTATGACAGGACGTGTTGATCCCGATCAAAATAGGATAAGAGATTACGGGAGAGATGCTACATTTTGGAGTCATAGTGCTGCTCCAAATGCTGAAGCGTGGGGATTTGATATCTATTACGAAAAAAGTTACCAAGTAGGTTCATATAGAGATACTGATGATCGTCGGAATATGTTTTCTATCCGCTGTAAGAAGGATGACTAAATAGAAGAGATGGTGGTAAAGAATTTAGAAATTAGTAATTTTCCAAAGAGTGTTTTTATAAAAAAATCTTTTCGTATGGATTCTTTTCAAAGACTTCTTTATTGATTGCTAGCTCAAACAAAAATTAAAAATTCGCATGCTTTTTATAAATGATAGATAATTGGTTCCTTTCTTTGATCTCGTGATCGTGAAAGCGTTGGATGAAATCCAAAGTGATTTCTCTGAATAAAAGTTCAGGCTTCCACTCCTTCATCTTATTGATCAGGTTGCAATAGTTAGAAAGCGTCTGGTCTGTTCTGCTCTTGACAATCTCAACAGATCGATTTCATTCTCAATAAAAAAAGTAAAAATTGGAATTTTATAAATCTTATCTCGAAATTCATTTACAAACTCTTTGACAGTCATATGTTTGGCACAATTAGTTCAAAGAATACTTCCTGTCTTATGGTATTGTTATTCGAGAATTCGGTTATAATACGAGTAGCTTTTGTCACCTGACAAAACTAATTCTTTTTTAACACTCCAATGGTGTGGATCTATAGAAATACCTAGCCCTAAATAAGTTGTTTGTCTAAATAATGTATACCTCAGACAAAGTTGTCTTTTACCATTTTTTGACACATAATTGTTAGGTAGGAAAATTTTAATGGATGCTCTATAATTGAATTGTTTTAGCCAAACATTAGCTAAACAAAACAGATAAAAGATCGTAGGCTACTTATGGACACAAAACATAAATAACTCATTTTATACTACTTATGAAAGTTATAGAAGTAAGTGTATAGTTCGGAATAAAAACAACAAACCATTGAAAATCAATTGATTTTCAATGGTTTACGTATACTTAAATCTATCTCGTAGTCCCAGGCAGTCGGGGAACCTTCAGTACTGTTTTGAATGACATAAATAGCTGTATTATAGCCATTTATACGTGGTTGAAAAAGTGGAAATTTGACTACAAATACATATGTTAAAAAGTCGTTAAATACCTGAAAAAGCACCTTTATACGGAAAATGATGAAATACACTGAACCTGAAATACTGAAACTATAAATGATGCGTATAGAAGACTATTTCCTATAGATGCACTAAATGAAAACAACAGTGGATAGTTCAAGTTTGCCTGGGACTAACACCCTAAGAAAATAT
This sequence comes from Dysgonomonas sp. Marseille-P4677, assembly GCF_016652235.1. Taxonomy (GTDB): domain Bacteria; phylum Bacteroidota; class Bacteroidia; order Bacteroidales; family Dysgonomonadaceae; genus Dysgonomonas. Next base: position 10,930 of record NZ_JAEPKU010000007.1, on the reverse strand, counting down.
TCATTTTTAATGCACTGATAACCTACGTGTTACAAATGACAAATATCCGTGTTTTTGATTTTAACTAAAATATTAACTCAATATGATGAAATACGATGAACTAAAAGTTAAGCGAAAGTTGGGTAATTTATTCGAAATGAGTCCAAATATGGTTTATAACTTCAAATGAATTGATATCTGTTTTTGTGGTATCAACAGCATCGTATTTCAATAAAATTCTCGAATAACAGGTGTTAAATCGTTCCTATATAAAGCTTGTTTTTAGGAACGATTAATTTTAATTATATAATTCAGGTATCCGACATGAAAGAAACATTTAGGGTATTGTTCTTTATCCGAAAAGCCCAATTAAAGGATAATGGACTGGCAACGATCATGATCCGCATCACAATTAACGGCAAACAAGTTCAGTTCAGCAGTAAACTGGAACTGGAACCATCTGCCTGGTCACAGAAAGAAAACAAAACCATCAAAGAACCTTTTCTGAATCTTAATACACATTTACAGGAAATAAAAGACAGGATAAGAGCTCTTTATTTCGATCTGGCATCCAGGCAGCAAACAGTCTCTCCCATCAGGCTCAAGCAACTGTATTTAAGCAATGGCAATGAAATGTTCCTGAGCTATCAGTTCAGAGAACAGGTAAGGATCTTCCGTTCTAAAAACGGAAGGAATATAACAAAAGCGACTGCAGATTGCTACAAGCTTACAAACAGGCGTATACAAGAATTCTTATGGAAGAGATATAAGAAGAAAGACATCCTGATCCAGGACATCGATCTGGTATTTCTTGAACGCTTCTATACTTATCTGAGAAAAGAATATAACTGTGGTAATAATACATCAATCAAGTATATGAAACGTTTTGCTGCAATCCTGAACTTTGCAGAGAAAATCGGATTATTGCAGATTAATCCCTTTCATCTATTCCGGTTTCACATCGAAAAGACATACCCGGTTTACCTGACCGAAGACGAAGTGGAATTAATCACCCGTAAAACCTTTATGACAGAGCGTTTGAACAAGGTAAGGGATATTTTCCTCTTTAGCTGCTGGACAGGGCTTTCATTCAGGGATATCTGTCAATTGACAGCCTCCGGTATCGAGCGTCGGGACAATCAATATTGGATCATCATTTTCAGGCAAAAGACAGGTAATATATCACAAATACCATTGTTGGATATTCCTTTGGAGATCATTAAGAAATATCACCCCCGCTTTGAGGAAGGATCTTCTGATGAACAGCTGCTACCCATGCCCAGCAATCAGAAGACCAATGAATATCTGAAAGAAACAGCAGCTATTTAGAAAAGGGGAAGCAAACGAAGGTAATTAAATCTTAATCAGCGGATTAAGTAAAACGGTTCTTTTAGCCAAAAGAGAATAAATGCACAAAAAAGCAAAGATGACGGTGAGTTCAGTTACCAAATCGTTACCTGGGTAACTTTGCTCAATTGGAGTTTATTCGTCACTTATTCAATAGTTTGCGTAATTTTGCATAGCATCGGATAACTCTAAGTAAATTAAATTTGCAATTAAAAAATTAGAGTTATGGCAAGAAGTACATTTAAGGTTTTGTTCTACCTCAAAAAGAACAATTTGAAAGAGGGCAAAGCCCCAGTTATGGGAAGAATCACTGTAAACAGCACTATCGCTCAGTTTAGCTGTAAGCTAAACATCAAGCCCGAGCTGTGGGATACCAAGGCAAACCGAGCATCAGGCAAAAGTCTCGAAGCTCAGAAAATCAATCAGAAGCTAGACAACATCAAAACCCAAATCGGCAAGCAATACCAAAATATCTGTGATAAGGATAATTTTGTTTCTGCCGAGAAAGTTAAAAACGCTTATTTGGGTTTCGGGGATGAATTCCGAACTTTCTTTTCTATTGCCGATGAGTTTTACGAAAGTTATGCCAAACGTGTAGGTAAAGATCGTACTGAAGGGTCTTACGAACAACTGCTTATCAATCGCAGGAGAGTAGAGATGTTTCTTCGGGATAGGTATAATCTTTCCGATATCCCGATTAAGGAGATAGAGCCACAATTTATTGAGGACTATTACAATTATCTGCTTGAAGAGCGAAAACTGATGGGTAGTACCCTGCTCACTGCTGTCACCAAACTCAAACAGATTATGCTGATAGCCCAACGCAAAGGCTATATACACGTCAATCCTTTTGCCAGTTTCCGATTCAAAGCACAGACTCGAGATAGAGGCTACCTGACCGAAGACGAGCTTCGGCGATTTATGAATGTGGAACTCAGAAGATACAAACAACGCCAGATTCGGGATATCTTCGTTTTTCAGGCATTTACGGGTTTGGCTTATGCGGATGTTAAGAAATTGACATTTGATGATATTCAAACTTCTTTTGATGGCGAGTTATGGCTAATAGCAAAACGTAAAAAGACCAATGCTACGTTCTATGTGAAATTATTGCCAATAGCCAAACAACTTATTGAACAATATCGTCTTGTGGCTAAAAATAATTTTGTTTTTCCTGTACCAAGTCACAGCGACAATATGAATCGTTGCCTTCAACGTATAGCTAAATTATGCGGTGTAAATAAGCGAGTTACGTCGCATGTTGCACGCCATACAATGGCAACGACAGTGTGCCTCTCGCAAGGTGTGCCCATCGAAACGGTCTCTCAGATGCTCGGGCACAGCTGCATAACCACGACTCAAATCTACGCTAAAATTACCAATGACAAGATAAGTAAAGATATGGCGGTATTGACAGATAAAATTGGAGACAAGTATAAATTGGAAACAGACCGTCCTCAATCCGATTTCAGAAATATCAAACGAATCACCAAAAAGCAAAAAGAAATGTTGCCCCGGAAAAAAAGAGAAAATAATCCTGTTAATCCATCGACTTATATCATCCCCAAATGGGCTAAGGTGGAATAGAATAAGAACAATAAGGATCGAGTCAGCCCTTTTGTTGCAGGAGAAAGTCACTTCTTACAAGGCAAACTAGTCAAGCCCGAAGCCCTACGGGTCGGAAACGAAAATCTCCATCCTATGGATAGTATTTTCGCCCCGAGGCTTGCCTGTTTCCCTGCTCGAAGTGTAAAGGAGTATCCTGCAACGAAAACGACTGACCCGACGATGACGCATATCTTCAAACCAAAACAAGCATCCCTGATTAACATCAAGAATGCTTGTTTTCATTTTATGCGTAAGTAGCAACTTCAACTCCCTCTCCTTAGAATCTGCATATCTATTGTTTTATTCCTCCCTTCCATTGTTAAAACGGCAGTTCCGGCGATCGGTAGTTATCATGCAACACCTCTTGAAGCTCTTTCTCGGGATAAAGTATCTTGCCTCCGATAGCTGTATAACAGATCATTCGCTTATCTCGCAGAGTTTGAAGCGTCCGAGGTGATATATGAAGATATTCTATTACTTCCTCGCCACTCAGGTAACGTTCATCTGCTAATGTCGGACGGTGCTTATCACGAACATCCTGTACATCGTTCAAGGCTTGCTCTATTTGCCCTTCGAGTTCCTTGAACTCTTCGGACTCATAATTGATAAATTTGTCCATCGCTATTTGTTTGTATACTTCATATCGGTTTTTAGCAATTCAGAAATATCCTCTTCTTTGTAATAGACTTTACCACCCAACATTGCAAATGGTATCTTGCCATTGTTTCGCCACGTTTGTAGTGTACGTTTCGAGATGCTCAAAGCACGGCAGACATCTGCCGAATCCATTCAGCCGTCTCTGGGGTTGGTACAATATAACTCTTTCAAAGCACTAGCTTCAGAAGTGAGCCTGTGAATCTGCTTTTTCAGCAATTCCCATGTGTGCAAATCAACACATACAATCTCCATTTTTTTTAGTTTTAAATTTATACTTCCTTATCACTATTAAAAGTGCTGGCAAGGGAACGTTTGAGTCCTTCATTGGCAGCACGGGTTATCAGTTCCTTATTTTGCAACAAGTGATCGGCAAGAATATTTGACAACAAAATAGTGGGAGTGATCTCCGGCACAATATGTTGCAATGAGGCAACAAGCATTTGCAGCTTTTCTTTCATCCGAACATCGATATAGACCGGAGTATAATCCTTGATTTTTCGTGTTGCCAAAAATCGATTGGTATACTCTTCTTCGTCTTTTTTGCGAGAAAGCTTGCCTCTGGCTGAATTAGCTACTCATGTGCTATTATCAAACATAACAGATACATCAGGTTGCTGATTTACTGTTTTATCTTTTTTGATATCTTCACTCATAAAAATCTGTTTTAAATGTTTATAAAATAAGACTTGTTAAAATAGAATTAAGACAGACCCACTCAAGTATCTCTGATCCGATTGGTTTTACCCATAATCTTACATCTTTCGAAAGGATAAGCGGTATACGGCTGTGTATATCGCTGTTTCCGAAATCAAGTGCAAGTATAATCCATTCTCAATCCCTGCCCTGTGAGCATAACAGCTTTACCTAACAGGTTAGGCTTGTATACTATTGATTATTAAAATGTTTCAATTGGGATATATACTCAGTAAGGGGTAATTGGGGAATAATGGCTATACGACAAGCATAATGTAATGTGCTGAATAACAGTAGATAATGCAAATTCAATAAAGGATAGAAATATTTATAGAAAATATAGGCGAATAAGTTTTTTTAACTACTCAAGAGTATATTTGTTTAGCTCTTCGATCAGGTCTTCTATATTTTCCAATCCGACAATACTTTCCCGCTTGTTGCGGTTACGGCAGTTGAGTAGTTGTTGCATACCAATATAGTGTGCACTATCTCCGTATCGCTCTTTGTTACCCTCTGTGCGAAAGGATATAAAGTCTTTATTGCCATCAGCAACGGATACCCATGTGTCTTTGATATAACCGACTTCCATTAGTTGGTCGAAAAGATAGACCAATGTCTTTTGGTTGGTCACTTGTAGTGGCTCGGAGAGTTTTCCTGAAAGAAGTTTCTTTAGTTCAGATATTTTTATTTTTGAGCGAAATAATTTGATAGCTTCTATGCAGTCTGCTAATAATGCATATTGTTCTTTGCCTAGTTTGGGTAGATAAGAACGTTTGGTAGATTTGGGTTTAGCGTCCTTAATAACAACTGTTTTCTTTACTTGTGGTTCTTCCTGATGAATATCTAATTTAGGCTTTGGAAGAAGTTTCTCATATTTTGTACATAAGCGTTCGAGACTAACCAAATCTACCAATTCTCTAAAGTAAGGCAAATCGATTTTACTTAACTCTGTAGTATAGTTGCTTGGAGTTATTGTAGCTATTGGTTTTATAAATGTACGATACCGATGATAAACATCTTTACTTATCTCATCATAAAAATCACTGTACCAAAGATAGTCTTCTCTTCCGTCACGAAGGTATTTGGGCAAACTTGCCAGAGGAGGATTGTTGCGGATGATATCCAGCACTTTACTTTTATAGTGGAGTATTTCCGCCTCGGTAAGTTGTGGCTGTGAGACCAGACCAAGTGCCGTTTCATAATTGATTGCTACAAAGTCATTAAGACTCTGTTGTACAAGTTGGAAGGATTCCGGCACATCCGTAGGTTCTATGTCTTGCTCACCATTATACATGCACTAAAGATAGTAATATTACCAATAGGAGCAATAAGAGTGACTTTGGTTTGTCAGGCTATATGGCAAATAAAAGCACCTCCAAGCAAAGCTATACACATCATATTGTCAATGATATAACTATCAAATTAAGAATCTATATTTGCCAAAGTATCCATGTCGGATACATCTAATTTATACAATGATATGAGAAATTTAATCCACTTTCTACCATTTATTTGCTCCAGCTACCCTTGAAGAGCAATAGGCAATACACTGACCGTATTGCAAAGTTGGGGCATCTTAGCCCTAAGCCCAACTTTAGAGATTAACGATGCCGTCACCCAAAAAAACTTTGAGACTTTCGTCTCTTCTTTTTTTGTTTTTCGTCATAGGAGCAAGGTAATCGCACGAGTAACCCGAAATTCGCCTTCGGCTCTTCCGGCTTCCTTCCGTGCATACCTTGCCCTGCGGGGCTGTGACCACGCAAAAGATAAATCCGGCGTACCTTGAATTTCCCTTTCGCTTCAAAACCCGCTCCCGTTGGTCACGGTTTTTGAGGTCACTGAAGAGTGGAAACGAACGAATATTTTTCCATAATTCTAAATGCATGATTTATGGAAAATAAGAAAAAGGATAAAACCAAAAGAGGTCGCCCCGTGAAAGAAAAAGCGAAGCTAACCAATTCGATTAATCTGAAATTGACCGAAGCGGATTTCAATTCCATAAAGGAAAAGGCAGAAAAGCTGGGTATGAAAGCTACACAATATGCGCGGGAAATGACATTAAAAGGAGGTATTAAATCCCGCTTCACTTTGGAAGAACTTGACATGATGCGAAAGCTATCCGGTATGGCAAATAACCTGAATCAGATAGCACGGCAGGCAAATACTTATGGTTATTCCAATACTGCTTTGGATGTAATTATAATACTGGAACAACTAAAAAAGCTGCTGCATGATCGCTAAGAATATTAAGGGAAAATCGTTTAAAGGTTGTGTTTCTTATGTGATGAATGACACGGCAACCATCCTTGAAGCGGAAGGAATATGGGCGGATAATACAAAGAATATTCTCCGCAGCTTTGCCATGCAACGCTCCGGCAGGAAAGAGATAAAACAGCCTGTCGGGCATATTCCCATATCGTTTTCACCCGAAGATAAAGACCGGATGGCAGATGAATTTATGGTGCAACTCGCAAAAGAATATATGCAGGAAATGGGAATCAAAAACACCCAGTATATTATTGTCAGGCATCACAATGCCGATAATGAACACCTGCATATTGTCTATAACCGCATCGATAACGACCTCAAGCTGATCTCTGTCAATCAGGATTACAAACGAAATATCAAGACTTGTAAGATGCTAAAAGACAAACATAACTTGACTTACGGCGAGGGAAAAGATAGAGTCAAACGAGAGAAGCTAAACAATCCCGATGCGGTAAAGTATCTTTTGCACGATATTATCAAGGCAATTTTACCCTATTGTACGAGTGAAAAGGAATTTCAATATTACCTGCAAAGTAAGGGCATTAATGTAAAATTTAAGCACAAACGTACAACTGGAGAAATAGAAGGGATATCGTTTAATTATGATAATGTTTCTTTCAAAGGCTCACAGATTGATCGAAAATTCAGTTTCGGTAATCTCAAAAAAGAGTTTGAAAAGAATCTCAAAATACAACAGGAACAGGCAGAAAAAGAACAACAACAAGCTGAGAAGAAACTAAAAACGCTAACTATCGGTGGTATTGAACTGACCTCTGAGCAATGGGAAATCCTGAAAAATGGAGGTTATATCTATCTTGAAAAGATGAATCGAAACGATGGAAAAGGACAATTTTCATCCTATGTTTTCTTGAATGATGACAAGAACAAAGCTTTTTTTAGCAATGAAAATCCGGATGCTTTTGTCAAATATGGGAAGTATGAAATGCGGATTCAAGATAAGATTTTGGTAGAAAGTGGTTATATGACAAAGGCTAAAGTGAAATGGTATGGTGGTGGATTTGCGTATCCATATTTGTGGAAAGAGAGGAACTCTGACTCGGAGTATAAGGAATCGTGGGGTAATCCACGATTGGCGAAAGAACAAAAAGTAGAAGTAAAAAGGCAAAATGCTATTCCGAAAATCAAGAAAGGCGGGGGACCTAAATGGTAGGAAAGCATGTAGATAGGAGATGATAGTTTTAGAAATAAGGCAAAACTATATTGGATACAATAGTAAATAGGGTTCAAAACTCACTAAAGATAAGCACTTTAAAATGTAAAATTGTAATATATTTATAATCAGAACATCAAGGCTGTTGTGTATAATATCTATTGATATTTTAGAATTATCAATAGGGTATTAAGGTTCTTTTATTGAATACAAATTTGTTCATGAAAAATAGATGAAAAATAGAAAATATTTATCTATTCAATCAGATCAAATACATCATACTTTTTTTTAAGCATCTCGTATAATGAATTCTCAGGAAATTTAGCGTCTTTGTCAATTTGTTGTGTTTTCCACATATTATGCCATAAATGAAGAGCGTAAGACGTTTCTGGTAAGACACAAGTTGAATCACTAATTAATTGGTCGATACGATAGCATGGAATTGGACAGAAACAGTCGGGTTGCTGAATATATTGTTCTAGCTGATTCCTAAAGATCATTCGAGAAAGAAGCGTAATACCTAATTCACCCCAATGAATGTGTTCGTGTCCCCTGACTAGTAGAAAATCTAAGCAGTCTTTTAAGTATTTTGCACCCGGCTGGCTCTTCATATATGTATTATTCACTCTTGTACGAGGACCTATTATCTCAGATGAAAACACAAAGCTTTTATCAAAGTCAAATGGCTTTAGACATACTGTATCCATATCGACCCACCAGCCTCCTAACTTATATAACATTGTGAATCGAAATTGATTTGACAGGTTGACATAACCGCCGAAGTTGTCAATATACATGTCTTTTTTAGGAACTATTTCATTAGCATCCTTTATTATTGTACCTTTGGGAATATTTAAGATATCATTGTAAGTGTATAAATGAAATTCATGCCCGTTTGCCAGATAAGAATTAATGCAAAGTATTTCCATTGCCGACAGTCTAGCCCCTATCCAAAGTGACTGTATGATACTATTACTATTCATAAAATTAGTTTTTAAATTAAAGGAAACCAGTCAAGCCAATCGTTGTTAATTGATTCGTTCATAGATAATAGCATCAGACCAGATATAATCAAGTCTCCATTTTCAAAGTTTAATTCGTTGTCTGTAACTTTATCTAACCATTGAACCGATGACTCTTTATATATATCACAATCGCAAGCCTTCCATAATGTATAATATAAAAAAGCCCATTTGATAGCATATTCTTTTGCAAGATATATCCTATATTCAGGTTCATACTTTTCTAAAAAAAACAGAGCTCGATCAGCTAAATCTCTATTATTAATCTTTTTGGAAGAATTAAATAATAATACACTTACAGTCAGCGGATTAAATGCCCCTAGCTGTTTCCCGAAAAATGTATCTTCATATACCATCGTTTCAAGTAAATCGACAGTATAATTAAGAAAAACAAGAGCTTTTCCCTTGTTAATATCTTGATTTATTATATCTGGAAGAAAATTTATAACGAAATAAAGGTCTTCGTATGTCATATAGTTGTCTGACAACAAATCTACTATTTTATGCAACTGTTCTTTAATATGCTTTGTATTCGAATTTTCCTTATTCTTGTTATTCGGATTATTCAATCGGGAAAGATAATACTTTCCATAACCGATTATTCCGATTCGTATATCTATCAAGTTTGGAGCGAAAGATACAATGTGACAAATCACTTCATCAAAGTCACTTAATATTTCATTGGTATCCCCTTCTACAAAACCTTCTTGCACCAGATATTCTATCCCAACTCCTATTCCGGCTAAGCCATCAGCATAGCTGCCATTCATTTTCTGAATTCCTTCTACAATTTCATCGATACATTTTTCGGCATACTTTTCATATCGATAATCAACGTGTCGAGCATATTGATAGAGAAACAAAGCATGCCCCATTTTGCCCTGCAACAAACCTAAATCCGCATGAGAGGTTTTCATTTTTTCAACTATTAATCGTAGTCTTTGTTCCATTAGGCTAATTATCGGTATTATACTCAAAACTATACTAGAAAGTCATAATGACTTTTTTTCTTTAATTTTCCATAAATGCGGTATCATTAAGATTTTTTCAACTTGATATAACCGCACCATACTTTAAAATAATTCACTTCTAAAACCAAGAATTTGAATAATAATGCACAGCATATGCCTCATCTAAACAGGCTTCCAATTCTTCATTTTCGACACCTGATTTAAGCATATTGATTTGTGTTAAGTCAAAAGGAGTGACATATTTAGGTTCGAGCAGTAGTATATCTGATTTTTCATCTAAACTAATACTGTAATATAATTGGGATATCATTCGTGGTCCTGTTGTTTCCATTACATAAAGAAATTTATTCTCTGGAGACGTCTTATACACTTTTTCTGAAAAGATTTCATTTATCACTCTCTCCAAGAAAGGGTGATTTGGAATACTTGCCATAAGCGCATGATTCAAGATATGTGGAAAATTAATCATATGATAGTGAGAATCAGGGTCTAGCGCTATGGCAAAACGTGCATTTTCAATCAATGGCTTTATATTCTCTAAGCACTCATAATCTGTGTCAATATATAATCCCCCCATTTTTTTAAGGATGAAAAATCGAATAGCATCCCATCGTTGTATATCAAATGTCAAGTTATTGTATGCGTCACAATATTGAGGATATTCTTTTTGAACAAATTCATCCATCATCTTGTCATTCCACAAAATGTACATCCAATCAGGATGTTTCTCTTTCCATGTTTCTGCGAGTACGGAACAAAAAGGAGGGAGTGGCTTATATTTATCACTCCATATTTGATGTATTATCTTTGGTATATTTTTCATGTTATTTATTGCCACTCTAAATTACTATTCTCCGAGAGTCTAATTAACACTAATCCTAATCCGACTAAACCATTATACAGATTCAAGTCTTCGCGGGTTAAATTCTGTATGATATTTTTCAATAATTCTTGAAGCTCTAATTCATTGATGGATAATATTTCATCATTATTATAGCCATATATGAAATGTATCCATGATTTTTCTAATAAATCAGGAACTCCCCTATCATGCTTTATAAGCAGCTCTAACCATTTTTCTTTCATTCTCATATCCTGAATACTTCTAATATTCTTCTTTAGCGTACATATATCAGTGTCATTGTAGTCTTGTATCAACAATATATTGGAGGTTTGATTATAAAGAATGTCGGAAATTTTATTTAATGTGTTTT
>NZ_JAEPKU010000078.1 GCF_016652235.1 Dysgonomonas sp. Marseille-P4677 | reverse complement strand
GCTTAAACTAATAAAAATTTATATGTATATCTGTGACTTATACGATTCAGATTTAAAATTTTACTTAGTAGAGGCTTTTGAACTATACGATATGTCGGATATAAATATATCTTTAAGAGCATTGAACAGAAAGTATTTCGAAGATATTGACATCTTTTTAATTAAAACTAATTACTGTAAATCAGCATATTGTATTTATGGGATGTTTTTCTGCTGAAATGAGTATATAGGATTCTTAGTATTAAATAAAGTTGAATAGTTTTATGCAAACTACAATAATAACACAATTTTCCAACTTTGAAACACAAATTTTATGAAGTCAAGACAATATGAGCTGAGTTTCCTATTTATGTCATTAGTTCTATTTAATCACTACATTTAAATGCGCAAGTTACGATAGGAAGGTACAGATAAAACTCTTATTAACTATTAGTCAATTGATTATGCAACCTTCACTTTTCAATAGGTAACGATTTAGAAACCAGCTTGGTTCTTAGATATGCTTAATTTCCTCACTATAGTAAAGAGCAACTTACCCCATCGAAGGTAGAATTTTTTTTATAAATACCAAAAATAAATATTAAAACAATGTGTTGAGAGCTTTCATATTAAGAGTATCCACATTAAATTCTTCGGCAGTCTTGAGTTATATGACGAAAACTACTCTTCATTGTATCAATAGCTCGAAATGAAGTTAAGATATGGAAGTATTATCTCGTAAGTTAGAATCGTTTGAAAAGCAGATTACAAAGGATATAGTAGAAAAAACAAAGAGTTATCACCCTGTTCTCTGGTTTGTTGTTCTTTGAAAAGGCTAAACAAAAAGAGAAATACGATAAGTTTACGAAAAAATAGCTGTATTTTTGAAAATAAATTTTCAATTTATATCTTTTGAAAGATAAGATTCACAATATAGATAATTCAGAACTCGCATTCTACTCTACCTATAATGAGGAGTTAGGGTTACAATTTGATTGTGTAATTGGAAATAATATCACTCATAAATTCCCTATACATATTCATGATTCCTTATGTATCGGCTTAATTAATAAAGGTAAACGGACTATAATTTGGACGGACAAATCAGAAGTCATCAATCAAAATGAAATATTTGTCATTAACAAAAATCAACCGCACACAATTAACCAAATAGAGCCACATGATTATACTGTAATTACGATTAAGGGGAAATTAGATAATATTGATGTTATTTTTGAGAATATTGTTAAATCTGAAGCATGTTTAATATTATTTACTCAGTTGTTGCATGAAGTAAAAAATAATAGAACGATCTCTCTTTCTGAAAAATGGAAAAAATTGCATAGATATCTTATAGATAATCATAAGCTATCAATCTCTTTAACAGTTAATGAAACCTTCCTAAGGAAATCTCTTGAATACATACAAAACAATTATCAACAACAAATATCTGTAGACGACATAGCAGCTCATTCATGTATGAGCATATATCATTTTTGTCGTCAATTCAAACTATTGACAGGCTTATCTCCTCATAATTATCTTAGACAATACCGGTTAAACCAATCTTATAAACATTTACAGAACAATACTTCTGTATCTGACACAGCCATAGAAACTGGGTTTTATGATTGTAGTCATTTCATAAAAACATTTTATTCTTATATGGCTGTTTCTCCCAAAGAGTATCAAGAATCAGTGACACAACAATAGCAAGATTTTACAACAGACAAAGATGTCATAGAGATACCTTTGCATACAAGGTTATAAATTTAAATCAAAGAAGTATGAAAAGGTTCGCTGTTTTATTGATCATTGTCACAATGTCTTTTTGCTCAGTTATAGCTCAAAACAAAGAAGTTGTAAAAGAAGATCATATTTTCTTAGAAGCAGTATTGTCTGGAAAAATCCATTTTATAGACAAACAAATCGAAATTGACTCTTTAGTATGGAATACGCATCCTACGTTCAAAGGCGTGTACTTAAAACATTTAATTATAGGTAAGGATACTCAAAATAAGCTTAGCTGCCACATAGTTAAAGTTGAGCCTAATTGCATGTTAGATACTCATTTACATGATGGAATAATTGAGATTCACGAAGTCATTGAAGGAAATGGAACGATGTATCTTGATGGCAAAGAAATTAACTATTCAAAAGGGAGCATCTGCGTTATTCCTGCAAACACTTTGCATAAAGTCGTAGCAGGTAAGAATGGCTTGTATTTGTTTGCTAAATTCACCTCTGCTTTACAATAGTTTTTGGTTTACAAATTCTTTTTTACATATATTAACGTTCTCGGACAATGTACCAGACATTTCAAGCAAGTACTGCATCCATACACATCAACTATTTCATCTCGTGAAGTAGATGGGTTCCATTTTTTATTTTTCAGGACTTGTTTTCCGCAGATATCGACACAGACACTACACTTCCCACACTTGGGTAGTAGAGGTTTATTTAAAACAGTTTCCAGTGGTGCATCGGTTAAAACTGTTCCCAAACATTGGGCTGCTCCATATTCGGAGGTTATCAGCAAATTGTTTTTCCCTATCCAACCTACTCCTCCCATGATAGCTATGGTTTTATTCGGAAGAAGCGATCGTCTATGTGCTTCGTCATACTTTCCCTCAGCAATAAGGCTTGCATCAGATTGAGAAAAAGCTTTATATCCTTTTTCTGTAATATACTTTGCAATGTTATCAGATAGTTCATGAGTTTTATTTTCGGTAATGAGATATTCATCATCATCAAAATTAAAATTGTCTTCTATCCGATCTTTCACATAATTGGGAGTATCACATACTTCTTCTATATATCTAGCTGTTAGTGGAAGTACAAAAATAATGGCATTGGGAAATTGCCTGTTTTGTACTTCGCTCAAGTGAGATATATCAACAAATCGGACAAGTTTTGCTCCCTGAATGGTTAATTCGTTTACTATTTCTTGATTTATGTATTTCATATTTCTGTTCTTTTACAACGATTTGCTTTTCATGAGGTCTTCAAAGAAAGCATCTCGATAAGAATTTCCAATGGCTATTTCGTGATTCTTAATATAAACATCATTGTTGTCAAAAGAGTCGATACGATTTTTATTTACTATGTATGACCTGTTTATTCTCAGGAATGTGGCTTTGGGAAGCAAATCGTGGATATTTTTCACATTCATGCGGGTAATAATACGCTGTCCGTCCATCTGGATAATTACGTAGTCTTTCAAGCCTTCGATGAAAAAAATATCTTTCAGATTCACTTTGAAGAACCGCCTGTCGGACTTAACAAAAATACATTCGTCCTTCACGCTCTCTACATTTTTCTTGTCTTCCTCTAACAGTAACGAATGATAAGTAATCGCCTTGTCCACCGCCTTACGAAACTTTGCGGGATCAATCGGCTTTACCAGATAATCGATAGCATCTACCTCGTAGCTGTCAAGTGCATACTCTGAATAGGCTGTTGTGAAAATGATCAGCGTATGTTTGGGTATGCTCCGTGCAAATTCAATTCCGTTTATACCCGGCATCTGAATATCCAAAAATATCAAATCGACATTCGTTGTTTGTATGTACTCTGCTGCAGCTTTCGCACTATTGAAACTATCCAACAACTCCAATTGCGAAATCTGATCTACTAATTTCTTTACACCTTTGCGAGCAATAGGCTCATCATCTACTATAATGCATTTCATAAGTTAAAATGTAAGTTTACTGTGTAGGTTGTTTCCGTTTCTGTTACATCCAACACATAGTTTTTTTCAAATAATAAATTTAAGCGGCGTTTGATATTTGCCAATCCTAATCCGCCTGCATCCCGTTTTACGGGCTTTAACGGCTTTGAATTTTCGCATTCAAACGACAAACAACCATTTTCCATTCGAAATTTGAGATGCACATACGAACTTTTTGTGTCCATATTATGCTTTACTGCATTTTCCACAAACGGAATAAAGAGCAATGGCGGTATTTCTACATCCCCAATATTCCCCTCTATTGCAACGGTATATTCGAAATGGTCCCGGCGAACTTTTTCCAAATCCAGAAAATCGGAGAGAAAAGCAATATCGGCTTTCAGCAAGACTTTGTCTTGTATGCTGTCGTTGAACTGATATTGTAACATCCCATCTAACTTCTCTAGTATATGCGAAGTCATTTTAGGGTCTTCGTCCACCATAATACTGGCATTATTAATCATATTGAACAGAAAATGGGGATTAATCTGGCTCTTGAGGAAATTAAGTTCCGATTCAAAGGTGGCGAGCCGCAAGTTGTTGGCATTACGGTTGTTTATTATCCATTGTTTAAATAACATAAGGGTCGATATTCCTCCCAGAAAAAGGAATATAGTACACATGGATGATGCAATACTCAGGAAAATGGCTATACCGGAGGGCTGCTGATGTGTTACTGCTATATCATAAAAAAGTTCTTGTAGTATAACCATAATGAATAATGCGAAAATAGTGAATAGCACAACTGATATTACATAAGCAAAGCCTTTGTTCTTCGCCAAAAAACAGGGGAACAACACATAAACGTTGACATATACCAGCATATTGAGAAACAGAAAATAGCTGATCCAACCATAAAAACGGTTGAGTGAAGTATTCAACCTGTCAGGTGCATCGAAAAATACACCTACTGAAATTACCAGAATAACAACCTGCAATATCAGATGCCTGTATATATAGTATTTATCTTCGATAAGGAATGAAGATATACCGCTTAGATTTTCTTTAGTTCTAATCATTCCGATATATCTATTTTAAGTTCTACTATTTCTTGACTTAACATCAATGAGTATTTATCAGGATATTGCAACTTCAACCTTTGCTCAATAAAAGAAAATGTTTTGTTATCTAAAGGCTTATCGTTATCCGATTTGCAAGTAAAAGCAAGTGTTTTATCTTCTAACCCGAAAGACAAATCTAACATGCAGCTATCTGCTATTATGCATTGAATAAGAGATATAAAAAGCATTGGTGCTACGAAAACATTATTTATATTTCCTTCAATATGGATACGGTATTGAATATTGAGGTTGCTTGACCGTTCCAATTCCAAAAATTTAGTCAGGAAGCTAATTTCCGACTTTAATAAAATCCGTTTTCTATTGCAGTCGTATAGTTGGTATCTCAACAACTGTCCCAGCTGCATCAATATGTCATTTGTCTTCTGTGGTTCTGATTCTACTGAGATGGAAGCACTATGTAGTGTTTTGGATAAAAAAGCCGGAGCGATTTGTCCTTTCAATTTATTCAGTTCCGATCTGATACGCTCTCCTTCCAACCGAGCAACTTGCTGGTTTCCTGTCATCCACTTGCCGAACAGCATAATCACAGAAACTCCGCAAAAACAAATGGCTGTGATCACAGTAGCCGACAAATTATCAATCAAGATGAGAGGATTGGTATATGAGGTAAGTCGGTGTGGTAAGTCTAAGGTATTGCGAACCCAATATTCTCCCACTATGGATAGCGTTGGCAGTAGAAATACAATGATGCACAAGACTATTGTATACGAGATGTACTTACCTTTCAAAAGAAACTCGGGTGTCAGATAAAAATAATTGAAGTACATGGCAATCAAATACAAGATAAATGAAGAAAAACAAATAAGATAAATACGGTTGCCCAACTCTCCCTGGCAATCCTGATAGGCAATGAATACCTGATTGAAAGTGATTATTGTCCCAAGCAGGATAAAAATCAGGTGTCTCCAAATTCTATAATTTGGATTGAACAAGAAGACGGTCAAAAAATTATTTTCTTTTATCTTATTCATTTTTCCTTCTGATATGAGATCAACAAAGATACGTTAAAAATCAAGCCTATAGACTACGTTGAATATAGAATTCTTCAATCGTCTGGGTTCTATTGTTCCGGTTTTCAGATTATATTCATGACCGAAATATTCTTTGTATCCGGTAGCATTCATCCCTTTTACTGCAAATTCATGCGAAACTTTATTGCGGTTCATCCGGTAGCTGATTGTATAATTAGCAAGAAACATGGGTGACAGTTGTTTCGAATAGGCTTTTGTTTCGTCATATTTTGTTTTTTTATCGGGATGAGCTAATGTAGCAATTTCGTCTATAGGCGAGTATCTGTCACCACCTTGCATTGTCAGTTTCAGATTGATACTTAACACATCTTGCTTCTTGCAGCCCACCATCCATTCTTTGCCTATCAATCCGTTTATTACATAATTGCGGTCGAACTTCGTATTGTGCCATACACCATCGCCACCGCTATATTTTGAATTGAATACGGATGCCGTTACCATGTAATACAAACCTCTTGTCATATACTTTTCAAAAGTAATATCCACACCATAATTGTATCCTTTCCCTTTGTTTACCAATGCATCCTCCACGTAGAATGTACTGCGGTTGAGTACTGAATAAGAACTGTCGACAATTACAGGTACATCGTACAAGTATTGGAAATAAGGTTCCACCTTCAAGTTCATATCATTGGATATTCTATAGTTGTAAGACAATGAGACATGATGCGTTTTTGTGAAGTCGAGATCTTTATTTAGCAATTGGTCTCCTGTTTCAAATGTTTTCACAAAATACACATCCATTTTCTCCATACGGCTATGTAGTCCGTAAGCCAAACCGAAAGAACTTTTTTGTGAAGCCTGCCATTTTATTGAAGCACGGGGTTCTATTGTCCAAGCGTTGTTCAGGGTAAGGAGTTGCCCGTTTAGCCCCAATGTGGCAGAAACTTGGTTGTTGATATTAAACAACGAACTGGTATATGCCGATAACAGGTTTGTATTCCCTTTTCCGTCCGAAATACGCTGCATAGGTTCGGTATAGAGAGGAGCTAAATCGAAGTCCATATTATATCTCATGTTTGTGAGCGTGAATCCTGTTTTGTTCGTGTGTTTGGAACTGTATTTCTTATTGAAAGAAGATATTAGGACAAGATTTGTATATTGGCTTTTGAAATCGAGGTAAGGAAATGAACTCATATCAAAGTCGTATACGTCTTCCCAAACATCTACTTTAGAATAGGTCATTGCCAATGTGGTTTTCAAAAAGGCATCGTTGCCAAAGAAATAGCGGTGGCTAAAACCGATAGCGGCAGTAGTCTGTTTCATTCTCGAATCTTTTGAATCGTCCCTATAATCCCACTCTTCAGGCGATTTGATTTCAGGCTTGATTTTATCTATTAATGCAGTTCCCCACAAAGAGAATACACCTGCCTTTCTAGTCGGGAAATTCAGTTTGAAATTTAAATCCTGATAGTCTAGGACCTGCTCTAAATCTCCGGCAGGGCTTATTTTGTTCATTAGTCCGGTAGTCGAATAACGGTAATTGAATATATATGAAGCATTGTGTTTTTTACTGAGAGGCCCTTCCGAAGCAACATCCAAACCAAGGATTCCTGCTTGCAGGGTATGCTGAAACTTCCGGCTGTTTCCATTCCTCAATTTCATATCGAATACTCCCGAAACAGCATTGCTGTATTCGGCAGGGAAAGCACTTGTATAAAAGTCTGAATTTCCTAATACATTGCTGCTCAAAGATGATAATACACCACCGCCTAACGAAGCTACATCGGCGAAGTGGTTCGGATTAGGTATTTCCACGTCCTCTAATCGCCATTGAAGCAGGCTCGGTGCATTTCCATGTACCGATATACCATTGCTTCCTATGCCCGATGTTACTCCGGCAAATGAACTGACCAGGCGTGCAGGGTCATCCATACCTCCTGCAAAACGGCTGGCTTCTTCTACACTAAGCATACGTGCACCTGATAAAGCCATTTTATTTAAAGCTTCTTCTTTATTTACACGTGGCCTGATTACCACTTCATCCAATTGTTGAACATTTTCTTTCAATTGAATCTCTAAGTATACTTCTTTTGCCGAAGTCAGCATGATTTCGCGAAAAAGGGCAGGCTCATAACCCACAAATGTTGCGTGTAAATCGTGGCGGCCGACAGGAACATTATTGATTGTAAATTTTCCCTCATCATCGGTTGTCGTACCAATGCCCGGCAAACCTAAAAGTCCAACCGACACAAATGAAAGCGGGTTGCCCGATGCATAATCAATCACAGTTCCACGAATGGTCTGTGCCGACTTATTATCTTGGGCAGATAGATTTATTGAGTATAAAATACTAATGATTAGTAATATGTATAATTGCTTCATGATTTGTTGTTCTATGATGTTATTACTGTTTATTTCTTATGGAATCCTATCAGTTTATATACTTTGCCGAAAGCATTTCTTATTCCGTTCGAAGACTCTAGTTCTTCACTCAAAACCTGTTCTAATGCTTCTATCACTTTATCGCAACTAGTATATTCTATTCCTGATAACTGCGATACTCTTGTTATTACTTCTTTCTTATTCATCGTAATCTGTTTTTAATTGTTTCTTAGCTCTGACTCAAAAGTAGTTTCTAAAGACATGCTCCCTGATTTTAAGAGACGGACTGTATTTTTTCTGCGACAGAAATGCTTATTTTAGATACTAAGCTTTATATATATTATCAAAAAAGCCTTTGGATGATTTCCAAAGGCTTAAAGATTAGAGCAAAGAAGGATTAAAAACGATAACCAACTCCCAAACTTATAGTTTGTGTATCTGCTCCCGAAGTTTTGTTTTTGGAACTTAGATCATACCCTAGCTTATATTCTGCATTGATGGATATACCGTTGTGGAATTCATAACCAATCAGAGCACCTGCCCCCATATACCAATGGCTCAATTCTAATTTATTCGCTTTTTTATCGCAATCGGATAAATTTTCCATATTAGAATCTATACTAAATCCATAACCTATGTTCGGTCCGATACCGGCAAATAGTTTACCATTTCTGACATTAAGTTGTCCCATTAAATATACAGGAATCTCTACTGATATGTATTTGAATTTAGTTTTTTCGCCAACCATATTTATTTTCCTTTCGGTGTAATTTAATAATAGTTCCGGTTGCAGGGCAAAATGATCTCCGAACTCCATCTTTGCGAAACTACCGAGAGAAGCCCCGGGCTTAAAAGAACTGCTCTCGTTTTGCAGGTTAGATACTTTCACATTGGTAAGATTTCCGTTCAACTTAACACCGAAAGATATGTTAGTTTGAGCATTTACGGTTGTTGCAAATGTTGAACCGATAGCAAGAATTGCTGTTAAAAATACTTTTTTCATGACTTTAAGAATTTTAATTGATTTGTGAAATATTTATTTGCTGTTTAATTACTTATCGTTTTATCAAAGAAGAATTTTTTATCTTTTATGATTACAACTGTAGCCAAAATACATAGCAATATCGTTTGAATGATTTTAGTGTCAGGATGCGGGGCGAACAGTTCATTAAAAAGTCCGGCAGTAATATGAAATACAATGGCAACTATGATATTACGCCCGGTTTTGTAGTATAACCAATTCATTAATAAGACAAAAGGGATGATACTTATCAGAAAATTCAGTCCATATATCCATCCGTCATTCACCAGATTGCTCTGATAGTAATCTCTGATAGTTGAAAGTGGCATGTGCCAGATTCCCCAGAGAGCACCGAATATGAGTGATGTGTTAAATAAGTTAAACTTGCTCCGTAAGCTGTCTGTCCCGTAGGAATGCCAAGCCAGCTCTTCAATGACGGGTGCGAGTATCAGCAGAAACCATACGGGAAAGATTCCAGACGAAAAAGTGGAATTGCCCGTGATGATAAACTGTTCGGGGCTATATCCGAATAGTAGTGAAATTGTCTGTGACAGTATAATTGTATATAATACTGATGGGCATAATTAGACATGTCAAAATTACATATATTGGTTTAATTTCGTTGAAATTGAAAAAGCGTATTGATATATCTTTTCGCAATTCATTGTCTTTGTTTGTCATCCAATAAACAACAGCTAAAGGAGAGAATAGCCCAATACAGGTTAGAATGCTTGCTATTTGAAGGTACTTTTCTTGATAAGGACTTATCCAACTTATTTTTCCGGCAGCAAACCAAAATCCCCAAGGGATAAGAGTAGATAAGATGAAAAATAAGGTAGGCTTTTTATACCGGTTAATACTGAAATTATCTGTTTTTAATCTTTCCATAACGAATGTTTATTGATTAATTAGCTCGAATATTTATATTGCGAAGATAGAGAGGTTTGGAAAGGGGCCTTTTTATTTGAGATAGATACACTTGTTTTGTAGACTAAGGCGTGTGATTTGTATAGAAAAGGAAAATAATTGCTTCGGATGGGTACTTCAGAAGAACTGATATTTTGTATTCATATATGTATTTATCTCCCAAAGTGCAATTCTATATAGATAACTTTCTGAGCAAGCAAATCTATCTTCTTGAATAGATAAATAAACTGTATTTTATCAGGTTAAGTAAAACTGCGAAGCAAGATACTGAATAGTTTCTTATCAAAGTTATCTTCTTGCCACACTGAATATATACAATCTCTCTATACGAATAACCTAAATTAGTCTACACGGTAACCTTATCTGTCTCAAATAAAAATAGGTCTATTCAAATCTGATATCTTCGTTATGTATTATTGATCGAAGTTTAAATATATGAAGTATGATACATTTTGCTTCTTTGCTAAAAAAAGAAATCGATATTAAGATTGAGCAAATAGAATGCTCGGAGATCAGTATGATTGCAAAATCATTGGACGTTTCTCGTATACTAGCCAAGGCATTCAACCAATTAAAAACTTTTATTTTATCATACGATTTTAAAAATGAGGAAGAGGAAATTTATTTCTTCAAAGAGACCAAGCCCAGATTATGCTCCCGTTTAATATTCTATCGTAAAGTCTATAATATTGAGATGAATCGCCCCATAGGTATAGATAAACAACGGGAATACCTGGGCGAGTTATTGAATGATATAAACAAATATAATGGTAAAAGGCTTGATTTTATCCGTTATTACCGTTCAGCTTCTTCTCATTTGGACACTATTTATTTTCTGCGAAATAAAACAGACGTGGAGCAATACCTCGAAACATTTTACTATGGATTCGATCCCAACTTTTCTACTAACTGCGATTTTAAGGTAGCGAAGATTTTAGCAAATGATATGCTTTCTGTTTATTTAAAGAACGAAGTCGGACTATTGAGTGATAATGCTTTTAAAACGTCCTCTTTTGGTTTTCCTGCTACAAAAAAGACATGGATAGGCAGTAAAGCGGAATTACAGGAACAAATTTTTTCTTGGGATAGTGCCGGATCATTTGGAGATTTCCCGCTTACCCAACTTTATGATTACATCCAAAATGTATTCAATATTCAGTTAGACAGTAATCTTTCACGTACTCTAGGTGATTTGAAAATACGGAACGCTCCGACACCCTTTCTTGATAAATTGAAATAAAAAGATAAAATATCTATCTTTACTAAAAATAGAATAGAATTAAGATGAGCATGAAACATTTGAAAGCACCAACAGGTTTGGCACAGCTTCCAACTATTCCTTTTAAAAATAAATCGCTGAAAATAAATGATTCCCTGGCAATTGCATCTAGCGAACACACTTTTCATAGTACAGGGAGTATGTATTTAGAAGAACATATGTTATTGTTTGTATTAGACGGAGTAAACACTCTTACTCATGGCAGAAAAATATATGTTGTGCGAAAAAATGAAATGATATTACTTAGAAAGGCAACAATATGGCAATATGATAAAGAAGGCAATAATAAAAATAATAATGTATACGATTCTATGATGTTTTTTTTGAAAGATGAGTTCTTGAAAGATTTCGTAAAAATGGCTAATATCAAAATAGCTCAAATTAACGAACCTGTAACTACCATCATAAAACCTATAGGAGAGTATTTGTTAGCATATATAAATTCTTTAAAGCCTTATTTCAAAAATACAGAAAGTATTGATTCGGGCTTGTTACGTCTTAAAACAATGGAGCTACTATATGATCTAGCTTTAACCGATGATAATCTTTTACAACAAATTCTACAACTCAAACAACCCCCTAAAACAGACATAACCTCTGTTATGGAACAAAACTACATGAATCACTTATCTTTATCTGAGTTTGCCTATCTTTCTGGCAGAAGCTTATCCAGTTTCAAACGGGATTTTATGTCTGTATATAACGCTCCTCCTTCACTATGGATAAGGAATAGAAGGTTAGAAAAAGGCAAAGAACTCCTAATTAGTACATCATTGAGTATAACAGATATTTGTCATTTGGCTGGTTTTGAAAATGCGACTCATTTTTCAAGAATTTTCAAAGAGAAATATGGATATTCTCCATCTAAAAGAAAATAAGATGCCAATTTGGACTAAATAGAAAGAATCTTAGAATTATAAAGAAAAGCACACTACCAGTCCACATATTATCTTTGTATCGAAACAAAATATAAAGAAAAATATGGCAAAGAAAATTGTAGTAGCAAGACTTCAGGTTGTTAAAGGAAAAGAAAAGGAATATTTATCTTTAGTAACACCATTAATTGAAGCAACAAAATCTGAATGCGGGAATTTAGTTTATAAGCTATATCAAGACATCCAAAACTCATCTGAATTTATAGCATATGAAGAATATGTTAATGAGGAAGCTTTCAATAAACATTGCAGCACTGAATTTTTTCAATCTTTCGCTAAAGACGTGCAAATATTACTAGCTAAGGAAATAGATATCCAAATATTTTAGGATTGAATATTAATTGTTAATTACAAGTTCATTATGAAAATATATGTTTTGGGACTTAGATAAAACATTGCTAAATTTGTTTTAATAAATTTCTATGCTATGAGAAACCGTGGAAAAACAAAAACTGATTTTCCCAAAGACCTTGATGGTCGGATAATATTTAGAGCATAAGGAGGTTTGAAAATTACACGTTGATTTACAGATAATAGTAATTAATGGTAACGATATAAAAAAGAGCAAAGTTTTTCAATCTACTTAGGTTTTCCATTGTCTCAAATAATTCAGGTACAAAGATCGTATTGTTTTTGAATCTATACATATTTTGATAAAATTAGCAATCCTCGTTCCATATCCGATTCAGATAGAGATGCATATCCAATCCTTATTCCATTTATTGGCTCATCGAAACTGAATCTTTCAGGAGTATAAAAATTTAAACCCTTTTTAGCAGTGACTTTATGAAGTTTGAAAAGGTCTACGTTAGAAGGAAAAGACAGCCAAACTGCCAGTCCTCCTTCTGGCATATTGTAAGTAGCTTTTCCCTTCAAATATTTATCTAGCAATTTTTCAAAAACATCTCTTTTATTTTGATAGTAATTGCTAGCCCTCTTCCTGTGTCTGCGTACATCTCCTGAATTGATTAGTTCTAATATAGATTGCTCCATTATAGTATCACTTTGCATATCCACAATTTTACGTAATTCGGCGACCTTTTTTATGATATTTATATTGCTGTATAGGTAACCAATACGGACAGACGGAGAGATAAGCTTGCTAAGTGTACTCACATAAACAAAACTATTAAGCTCTTTGTGAGAACAGATAGGGGGGATAGGGCGTTTACCAAAATAGAAATCACTATCATAATCATCCTCAATAATAGTGAATCCATATAGATTTGAAAGTTCTATTAGCTCAAGCCTTCTACTTAATGCCAATGTAACAGTGGTAGGGTATTGATGATGTGGAGTTAAGTATATAGCTTTTACCTGAGTTTTCTTTAATATTGATTTTATCGCTGTCACATCTATTCCCTCTCTATCTATATTAATCGGAATCAACTCTGCACCAGCATGTTTAAAAGCCTCCCAAGCAGGTCTATATCCTGGATTCTCTACTAGTACTACATCTTTTGGTTTTATATGACAATGTGCCGTTAAGAAGAATGCCATTTGGCTACCCCTTGTTATGCATATTTCATCAGGAGAAGTAGACATACCTTTATTAAAGTTTAGCATTTGAGAAACAGCATTTCTAAACTTAAAACTCCCTTGTTCATCCCCAAATTCAAATATATTTCGCTTAACTCGTTGGCTAAAGATTCTTCTATATGCTTTCGCAATTTCGTCTATCGGAATAATCGCAGGGTCAGGTAAACCACTATCAAATAAAATGTTTCCCGCCTGTGTAATATTCTTGTTTATATTATTATCTAGGAGTGTTTTTGGGGATGGGCTTGAAATTAAAAGAAGATGATCTGACACAAACGTTCCTCTTTTGCTCTCGGATATTAGCCACCCTTCGACTATAAGAAGATCATACACTTTAATGATAGTATTCCTGTTGACTTTTAGCATCTCTGCCATTTGCCTTGATCCGGGAAGAGCTTCCCCTGATTTTAAAGAACCTGATTTAATAGCTTCAATTATACTATCAGCTATCCTGATATATAGAGGTTTTCTTTTATCCTGCGAAATTTTAAGCGATATTGGCCAAGGCCTTAACATCTGGACTATCTTATTTAATTAAAACTATACCACAAATATAATTCAGTTACTTCATATGTTTGTAACAAACAAATAAAATAACAAGATGAAAAAATTATTAAACATAGAAAAGCTAAAAGATGTGATGATGGATTTGCTGAACGTTGTACCTTTCAATACTCTTTTCGCAAAATGCGTTATCAACCAGATTGTAAAAGGAGATATTTTCGTAGACGATGAACAGAATCCTAAAACATTTTATATTCTGCACCCATATGGCATGTCGCTGTTGTTGGGCGATAGCAACAATGAGGTATTTAATTGTGCTTTCAAAGAATATGTATTGAACTCAAACAAGTGTCGAAACAGAGTTGAATGGATGCAAGCGTTCCCCGATAACTGGCATATTATTTTGAATAATCTGTTCAAGAACAAAGGAGCTGTTGATATTGACACAAGAATAAATTTCAAATTTAATAGCGAGATGAGTCTGCATTCCGAAGCTAATTATGAAGAAAATAATCTAAGGATTGTAGCAACAAGTAAAATAGATTTTGAGAATATGGCAGGTAGCGTTATCCCTAAGTTATTTTGGAACGATGCCGATGATTTTATAAAATATGGAAAGGGATATAGCTTATTTTATGAAAATAATCTTGTTTCTATGGCTTTCTCTTCTGCCATTGATGATCTTTTTTTTGAATTAGGAATTGAAACAAAGGGAGAGTTTAGAGGTAAAAATTTTGCTTACCAAGTCTGTTCGCATCTTATTCGCTATTGCTTAGAAAATGGATTTGAACCCGTTTGGGCTTGTCGCCTAACAAATATCGGGTCATATAGACTTGCACAAAAATTAGGTTTTGAAGAGTCATTAAGAATACCGTATTATACACTAAACTACTAGATATTTAGTAACCATTCAGCATACAAAAATTATCAATATCTAAATTCGATTTATTAGAGTTTATTAGAGCCTGTTTAGTATTTCGCGAAGTGCAGGATTAGCTTCCAACCTTGTTGCTTCATTATTGTACAGGTGGTGATAAGCATCCCTTGTCTCAATATAAAGGGACGCTTTCGCCTGCTGTGTTCCGTTATGAATTTAATTTTAATTTTATGAAGCTGTTATTTTTCCCGTACAGGAATCCATATCTCACAATATGCGTAATTTTTTCTCTGCTTGTCCATTTTTGTAAAAGAAAATGTAGGGGCATCTATCAGTTCATAATCGGACGAAGGAAGCCACTCGCCATACGTTCTTGCCATAGTCTGTTGTAGAGTCTCCGGGAATGGCCCTTCGTTGGGGAATACCGCCCACAGACAAGCTTCGACGGATAGCTTCTCTAATCGCTCACTTGTCTTTTTAGTAGACATCACCCCGATCATGTGGATTAAACCGCCTTCTTCCTTCATAAATCCGGCATCAGCATCGTAGGAAATATTCAATATTTCAAAGGGTGCAATGTCCCGGAGTGCATGCATTTCTTTTTTCTGTTCTTCCGTAATGCTTTGTGCAAGCTTTACGACCTCATTATTAACCCCCTCAAATTGCATCGGTACACGTTTGCTTACTCCGAAGAAGTTGAATGCAGGTTTGTTTTCGATTCTAAATTCCATACTGATTCCTCCTGTAACAATTATTTTGAATGAGAATTTGGGGAATATTTTACTTGTCTTTTTCTTGATTATATCGGATGGTAAAAGTCCGCTCCACTTCTTAAAAGCACGGGCGAATCCGTCTGTAGACTCATAACCGTATTTGTAAGCCACATCAACCACCCGCTCTCCGGCAAGCAGATCCCTGCCTGCCTCTGACAATCTTCTGTTTTTAATATATTCGCTAA
This sequence comes from Dysgonomonas sp. Marseille-P4677, assembly GCF_016652235.1. Classification (GTDB taxonomy): domain Bacteria; phylum Bacteroidota; class Bacteroidia; order Bacteroidales; family Dysgonomonadaceae; genus Dysgonomonas. Next base: position 3,297 of record NZ_JAEPKU010000078.1, on the reverse strand, counting down.
GCGTCATTCCGGAAAGGTGAAAAAATACTTTACGGAAATGAAAATCAGAAACTCCCGCATAGTCTGCAACAGCTTCGAGCGATATATCGTTTGTCAGATGCTCTTCTATATAATCAATCACACGGTTTAACTCCCTTATCATATTTTCTTTGTTTTGACAGGACAAAGTTACGGCTACTTTTTCTCACTCATCCGACTTTTCTTTACCAATTTTATCGGTTCAATTTTCAGATTATTTCTTTTGCCTACACAAGTCAATGGATTTAAAAACCTACTTTCAAAGTATTTGATAACATCTATTTTATGTATGTTTTTACATACACGATCTGTTTATCCTCCCTTAAACGCTTTTTCTATCACAGCCAAGTTCAGTTTTTTCATCGGCATGAACGCCAGCGTAACCCGTTTCACCTTCTCCGGATCGGGGTCAGCCATCATCTCGTTCAGAACCGTCGGAGCAACCTGCCACGATACGCCGAATTTATCTTTCAGCCAGCCGCACATACCTTCCTCTCCACCGTTTGCTGTAAGATGGTTCCAATAATAATCTATCTCATCCTGCGTATCACAGTTGATGATAAAAGATACCGCTTCGTTAAATTTAAATACCGGACCACCGTTCAGTGCAAGAAACTCCTGATTGTCGAGCGTAAATTCAATAGTCATCACACTGCCGGAAGGCATCTGATGCTCTTCTTGTCCTGCCTCGGTATAGCGGATGATCCTGTCGGTTTTTGAGTTTTTAAACAGCGAAGTATATAACTGTACCGCTTCTTCGGCCTGATGGTCAAACCACAGGCATGGAATAATTTTTTGTATTTTTGCCATGATTTTTATTCTTTACTGTTTTACATGCATATTACTATATTTAAACAATATGTATTCTCATTATGTTCTTTTTAATTCCCTAAGTATTAACCATAGAAACGAATTATTTATCAAAAAAACTTAATTAGCAACGAAGTCATTCTCAAAACTATATCCTGTAATTTGTTCTTCCCTGAGAAGAGATAACAAAATAATACAGATTGGATAAATATATTTTGCTTTTAATATTTAATTTTGTTTTTCATCGGAACAACTATAATATATGCCACAGATTGCAAAAGGAGGGAAATTTATTTTTGGCTGGTCAGTCATTAAAAATAACTACATGATTCAACTTCCATTTTTGGCAGTTGAAGAATATAATATTACCTCTGAAAAGAAAGTGTATATTATCTCAGGAAGTGAACATACAAGCGGGTTTTGCGTATCAAGAAAAGGTATTCTTGGTTGCTCCAAAATGAAGGATATTCTAACTGATAATCCACTACTGAATGATTATAAAACAAAAGAGGGTGAATTTTTAAAATATAAAGGCAGGCTTTATTGCTGGCTACCTGTAAGTGATGATGGAATTTTGCAATTTACCGAGGATATCATTAAAATCTTATCTCTTAAGATTGGTGACAAATTACTATCTATTCGTGGAAGTGATGTTGCGTTTGTTATGGGAGTAAAAGGCAGATTAGTAGAATATGCAACAAAAAGTAATGATGCAATAGAAGTATATTGATTTGCTATTTCAAGCTAATATATTCATATAATGCAAGGATAAACATGAATACCGATTTCGTAAACTTAACAACAGAATCCACATACGCCTCAAAATTAGAAGCAGTCATCAAAGCAATGGAAACTGTTTTTGAATCTGCACCTTATGGCATCGACCATACAATGAAGGTCTTGGATAATGCCCGTCAGATTATCAAGGAAGAAAAAATCAGTTCTCTATCCGCCCATATAGTTGAACTTTCCGCTGTTCTCCATGACATCGGTGCAATGAAAGCCATGTGGAAACACGGCAGTATGGAAGGCCGTTTTCAGGAGTTGGAAGGAGTTCCTGTTGCAAAGGAGATTCTGCAAAGACAAAACTACGAACAGTCCGTTATCGACAGGGTTTGTTACATTGTCGGCAACCACCATACTCCCGAAAATATAGACGGTATGGATTTCCAGATACTTTGGGAAGCCGACCTGATAGAGAACATGCAGATGATGGATTGTATAAAAGATAAAGAAAAGCTAAAACACTTTATCTCCGAAAACTTCAAAACACAAGCAGGTAAAGTACTTGCTTCAAACAAATATAAATAAATACACAATTATGAATATAGTTACAGGTGCAAGCGGGCGGGTTGGTTCGGCATTAGTCAGGGAACTCAATAGAAGAGGCATGCCGACTACCGCCATCGTAAGAAATAAAAACAATGCAGAAATGTTCGGCGATAATATACATGTAGGTATTGCTGATATTTTTGACAGAGATGCTTTGGCTAATGCTTTCAAAGGCGGAGATACTGCTTTTCTGATAACACCTGAAAATATACATTCCGAGGATGTGATCGGTGATGCAGAAAATGTGATAAAGAACTATCGGGCAGCTGTAGAAGTATCAGGGATTAAAAGGATTGTAGGTCTGTCGTCCATGGGAGCACATATCGGTGAAGGAAGCGGTAATCTTTATATCTCCTATTTGTTGGAAAGGGCATTTGCAGACCTTCCGGTACAGACTACGTTCATACGTCCCGCTTACTATTACAGCAACTGGCTCGGGTATTTGGAAATCGCCCGGGAACATGGAATACTCCCTACCTTTTTCAAGCCTGAACAAAAAATAGCAATGGTTGCTCCTGAAGATGTTGCACAATTTGCCGCAATCGTTATACGTAGTCAGGCGTTATCGGCTCCCGTTTATGAGATTGAAGGTCCCAAGGCATACAGTTCCAATGATATAGCAAAGATTTTTGGTGAATGCCTCAACAGAGAAGTTATCGCTCAACAGATACCGGAGGATCAGTGGATACCGACCTTAACGGGCGTCGGGTTTTCAGAAGATGCCGCCCGTAATATGGCATTGATGACCGGAACCGTTGTCAACAACGGTATTTTTGGTGAAAAGTTGGAAGACTTGATCGTATGGAATACGGATATGAAAGAATATCTTTTGCATAATACATTGTAAATGTGATATCGAAATCAGATATCACTTTCTTAAAATCTTTTCCATCGCTTTCCCTTTGGCCAACTCGTCAATCAACTTGTCCAAGTAGCGAATCTTTTGCATCAGTTCATCCTCAATATCTTCTACGCGATAACCGCATATTACACCTGTAATTTTAGAAGCATTCGGGTTAATTTGCGGCGCTTCGGTGAAAAAAGTTTTCAAATCACTGTTTTTGCCAATTTGCTGTTGTAAGGATTGTTTGTCATAGCCTGTCAACCAGAAGATGACGGTATCCACCTCTTCTTTAG
>NZ_JAEPKU010000077.1 GCF_016652235.1 Dysgonomonas sp. Marseille-P4677 | reverse complement strand
ATAATAACTCGTGCTTTTAAAAAACTATATGATTATTAATTAACTAATTGACATGGCTATGAAACAACCGAATTCAGTATCGTATTTTAAGATTCTAAGGTTTAATTCAACATAAAAGAATATACTTATGGAAAAATAAATATATTTGTCTCTAATTATAAAATCTCTCATTAACACAAAATAAATATGACATTATTCCAAACTGAATTTGAGGAAATCAGAAAATTAATAGAGTATGAAGATTTTAATAGACTTATTAAGCGAATAATAGATCTTACATTAGATACAGAAAATATTATATTCTACCGTAAAACGACTAGCTTATTAGACTGGCTGGATAGCCCCATAAAAGATATGAATGAGAAGAAAGAACGATTCTTGTCCATACTTAATGATCTTTATATTGAGCTATCAGAAAGGCCTGTTATTCTGAGTGAAAACGATTTGTTACTATCCGTTTACAACCTTATTAAATCTTATAAGAATTCTTCTTTTGCTTTAGGACCTATCAATATGGAAATCGAAAAAGGAAAAATCGTAGGACTTGTAGGGGAAAATGGAAATGGAAAAACAACCTTACTACGATCATTATGTGGAGAACTAAAACCCACAAACGGTAAAATAAACTATTTATTCCCTTATAAAAACGACTTTGACCTTCGCTCAAAATTGATATATATTCCACAACGAACCCCATCTTGGCAAGGCTCTTTATTATCCAATTTACGTTTTACAGCAGCATCTTATGGTATTACAGGTGAAGAGAATATTCTAACTGTAGAACTGATCATTGCGCGTATGGGATTAAGAAAATATAGAAATTACAAATGGAAAAATTTATCTTCCGGATATAAAATGCGCTTCGAATTAGCGAGAGCATTATTACGAAAGCCTCAACTATTGTTGATAGATGAGCCTCTGGCCAATCTGGATATTTTAGCTCAACAAATAGTTTTGGATGATTTTCGGGACATTGCCCGATCTCCTTTTCGTCCGTTGGGAATTATACTTAGTTCTCAACAACTATACGAAGTAGAGAAAACGTCAGACGCAGTCATTTTCCTAAAAGAAGGACAGCCCAGAAATATCACACACGACACTGATGTCACAGATATAGAAATCTCTCAATTTATAGTAGAATTTGAATCGGAATGGAACAAAGAGCAACTAAATAATGCGTTTAACCAATTAGGGATGGAGAAGTTACAGATCAACGGAGGTACATATGTCGCCAGTTTTCCTTATAAAGTAGATCAAAATAGTTTTCTAAAAATAATTTTAGAACACGAGATTCCTATTACCTATTATAGAAACATCTCCAATTCAACACGTCGATTTTTCCTTTCTTAAATACTACTACTATGATAAAAAGAATACAAACATATATATTACTCCATTATCCTACTTTATGGAATTTAAGATTAGTACCAATGTTGCTAATACTGTCAGCCATTCATTTAATTGTTTTTAGTATTAGTTATATAATTACAGACACAGAATTTAATAAAACCTATTATTCTCATTCCTCAAGCAGTATGGAGCTGCTATATACTGCCTCTATTTTAATTTGCATATTATTACTAGTAGCTTGGCTTATATATTACAATCGAAATAATGCTTTCAAAAGTCTCTATCCAAAACGAATAAAGCAATTATACTTGGAATGGATAATGATTTTCTTAATTACATCAGGCATTACACTCATACCTCTGACTCTTACAGGAGGCTATATATCAAAATGGAAATCTGTAACAACTTTAGCTGAAGCCCAAAAAGCTTTAAAAATCCTTGAAGATGCTAAAGTTTTAATACCAAATAGTGAAGACAACTACACATATAAAGGGTATGACAAACCTATTCCAATACCTGAAAATATGCTACTAGATGTCGATAAATTAGATCTCAGTTTATACGATACTGAATATGATTATCAATCAGGACTCATCATCAAAGGATATACCGGACCATCTCTCCTCTTCTATAATTATTATTATGCCTATTATTACAAGGACAAACCAGAATATTCGGATAATGAATCGGCACAAAAAATCAAAAGACATAAGCAGATAAAGCAATGGTTAACAGAGGGTAATAAAGACAGCATTTATAGCATAATGAAAGACTTTACCGGTTTACAAAAGAGACACAATCTTACTATTAATCTTACGACCGAAGAATGGTATAAGCGAATTTATAACCCTCCATTTTTCCCTGTAAAAGAATCAACCATTATAATGAATTGTAGTCCGTACGAATATGAATATAGCTATGACAACTACACAAGCAATATTGCGGTTGAACAAGTCGAAACAGATGCTACGCTTGGTAATGACTACATGCAGACTTTATCTAAAACACCACCCTATTTACAATATCTTGAACTAGAAGCCGGATATAATGAGATTGTAGCGCATTATGATCATACAGACATAAAATGGATATTCCTTATCTGTATATGCTTTTCTTTGTCAATATCCATTATTGTATTCTCACACAGAGTAACGAGTGGCAAATCGTGGCTTATAGCACTTGTATCAACAGGTATTATTATATTCATTTCTTGTTTGACCGCCATTGTGGTGAGCGAAGCTATAGATTGGGAAAATAGAAAATATGTAGTAATATTTACCCTCGTTCTTTGGAATATCTTCTTCATAGTTCTACTTTCAAAAATCATAATTAAAATAGTGAGTAGAAAGAAGAAAGGTTTATCGATGATATATATGAACATCTTATTATGGCTTATACCATGCCAACTCCTATTCGCATTCTTTAGTTTTATGATATATCAAGAGATATTAGGTAACTATGATTATAATAAAGATGACTTTATTCTCAATATATTCTTTATAAATATTCCGATTGTTATACTAATGATGCTACCTGCATGTGCTCTAATCCGTAATTGGAAAAGTCTGGCCGAAGAATAACTGGTTTATATATACAAAACGCCTCTCGACTTTAATGTTGAGAGGCGTTTTATTTCTATCAAATAGCAAATCTTATCCTATTGTAGAGCTGAAGCTCCACCGATAATATCTAATAATTCGTTAGTTACAGCCTGTTGGCGCGATTTGTTATATTGAATAGTCAAGTCCTGAACCAATTCATCCGCATTATCTGAAGCAATTTGCATTGCCATAGTACGTGCTGCATGTTCAGAAGCATTTGCATCTAAAAGGGCAGCATACAAACGTGAATAAAGTACAGTGGGAATCAAACTTTCCAATATCTCCTCTTTTGAAGGCTCAAAAATATAATCAGTCAATGTATTTGATTTAGAATCAGTCTCATTTTGGGTATGGCTTAGATCGAACGGAAGAAATGGAAGTCTTTTCAGTATCTGAGTACCCGTAGATACAAAATGATGATAAATCAATATCACTTCATCCAACTCCTTATTCACATACTTTTCGATCAGCCCTTTTGCTAAATCTTGCACAGCCTGATAAGATGGCTTATCCGCCATCTCTCTGTAATCACCCTGAGATTGTATTCCTTCTTTTTTTACAGCATCAAATATTTTTTTCCCTACAGGATACACTAAGACATTCTCTTTACCCAAAGTCTTATACTTACCATATGTAAGATTAAACTCTTTGATTACATTCGCATTATATCCTCCGCAAAGCGACGAGTTAGAAGCAAACACTACAATTGCAACTTTCTTAACCTCACGTTTCTGAGTAAAAGGAGAATCATAACTTATATCCGAAGAAAGCAGATTAGTCAGAATGGCATCTAACTTTGCCTGATAGGGTAAAAAGTTATTAATTGCCATTTGCGCCTTGTGCAATTTAGACGAAGCAATCATTTTCATTGCAGAAGTAATTTTCTTCGTGCTTTTTACCGAACCTATTCTATTCTTTATTTCTTTAAGAGATGCCATAATTCAATCATTTTTTATATTGAGAAGCTGTATCTATTGCAACTTTCTTTATAATGTTTTCTACATCTTCATTGATTACACCTTTTTTCAAGACATCCAACACTTCTGCCTGATATTGCATTTCGAGCGTTCTGAGAAACTCAGTTTCAAAATTATGTACTTTATCAGTCGGCACATGTCTTAGCAAACCATTCGTACCACAATACAATATCGCAATTTGTTTCTCTACTGCCATAGGTGTATATTGTGGCTGTATAAGCAATTCTGTATTTTTCTTACCTTTATCGATCGTCATTGCAGTTACAGCATCCAAATCTCCTCCAAATTGAGTAAAAGCTTCTAGTTCTCGGTACTGAGCCTGGTCTATTTTCAATGTTCCGGCAACTTTCTTCATTGCTTTCACTTGAGCCGAACCACCTACACGTGATACAGAAATCCCCACATCAATAGCAGGACGCATACCAGAGTTGAATAAGTCCACATCCAAGAAAATCTGTCCGTCTGTAATCGAAATTACATTAGTTGGAATATATGCAGAAACGTCACCGGCCTGAGTTTCAATAATTGGCAATGCAGTAAGCGAACCACCGGCTTTTACTTTACCTTTAAGGCTTGGAGGTAAGTCATTCATCTGCTCCGCAACTTCCTGCTGACTGATAATCTTAGCCGCACGTTCAAGTAGACGAGAATGCAAATAGAATACATCGCCCGGATAAGCTTCACGTCCCGGTGGACGACGAAGGATCAAGGATACTTCACGATATGCAACAGCTTGTTTAGATAAGTCATCGTATACAACTAATGCATGACGACCTGTATCACGGAAGTATTCGCCGATCGCTGCACCTGCAAATGCACCAAAATACTGTAGTGCCGCCGGCTCGGCTGCTGTAGCAGAAACAACAATTGTATATTTCAATGCACCCTTTTCTCTCAAGGTTTCTACTATATTGGCCACAGTAGAAGCTTTCTGTCCAATGGCTACATATATACAATATACAGGATCACCAGCTTCGTAATTCGATTTTTGATTAATAATCGCATCAATCGCAATAGCGGTTTTACCTGTTTGACGGTCACCGATAATAAGTTCACGCTGACCACGCCCAATCGGAATCATTGCATCGACTGCTTTCAGACCTGTTTGCAAAGGTTGCGTAACAGGCTGACGATAGATTACCCCGGGAGCTTTACGCTCTAGTGGCATCTCAAGTAGTTCGCCTGTAATAGGACCTTTCCCATCCAAAGGTTCTCCAAGAGGTGTAATAACACGTCCAAGCATGCCATCACCCACGTTGATGGAAGCGATTCTCTTTGTACGCTTTACGGTAAATCCCTCTTTGATCTGATCGGAAGGACCTAATAATACAGCCCCAACATTATCCTCTTCGAGATTCATCACAACAGCCATAATACCATTGTCGAACTCTAAAAGTTCATTAGCCTCTGCATTCTTAAGTCCATATATGCGAACAACACCATCTCCTACTGAAAGAACAGTACCAACCTCGTCAAATTGTACGCGACTGCTAATGTTCTCCAGCTGCATTTTCAGCACATCAGAGACTTCACTTGCTTTTATATTTTCAGACATAAATTAATTTAGTTATAAGTTATAAATTATGAATTATGAGTTTCTTACTCATTTTCATATTGGCACTAAGCTATTGTATCTTACTGTTTTCGGCGATAAGCTGTTGCTTAATCCGTTTAAGTTGAGTCTTAACACTGGCATCCAGACGGTATGTATCTATATAAAGAATAAAGCCTCCATCGATGTCAGGGTCTACACTTGTTTCAAAGTCAAGAGTTCCTGGTTTTACTTTTTGCAGCAAACCTCTCATTCTATCCACAACAGTACTATCCACCGGCGTAGCAGTCACCAATCGTCCGGTATTTATGTGTTTAGATTCACAATATAAATCTACATAACACAAAGCAATGTTTTGTAAATATACTTCACGTCTGTTTTTGACAACAAGTTCAATAAACTTAATAATTTCATTACTGGGGTTTCCTCCCAAAGCAGCCGAAATTAATCCTAGTTTATCCTTAGTATTCAATATAGGATTATCCATTGCCATACGCAACCGAGGCTCGGCAGCAAATACCGCCGCAAGCTTCTTCATCTCTGAGTACATAGTATCCTCAGCATTCTGTCCGATTGCATATTTTAATAGTGCTTTAGCATATCGCTTAGAGATCATCCCTTCATTCATAACAGTTAAGATTTAGATACCATAGCTTCATCCACCAGGCGATCAATCATTGACATTTGTTCTTTAGGGTCTTTTAATGAATTGCGAAGTACTTTTTCAGCTACATCTACTGATATTTCGGCTACCTGACGACGAATGTCACGTATTGCCTGATCCTTTTCAGCTTGTATTTGTTTCCGTATTTCATCTAATTCTTTAGCCCCTATGACTTTAGCTTGCTCACGCGCTTCGTTAACAATACGATCGCGCGTATCAGCAGCCTCTTTCAAGATTTTCACCTGCTCTGTTTTGGCTGACGACAATATCTCATCGCTTTTTTCTTTTATTTTAGCCAACTGTTCGTTCGCCTTTTGAGCTGCATCTAAAGAGTCCTGAATATAGTTTTTACGTTCCTCAACCATTTTAGTAATCACAGGAAAACCAAATTTGCCGAGTATGCCAAAAACTATAATGAACGATAGAAGCATCCAAAAGAGAAGCCCAGATTCAGGTAAGAGTAAATTCATATTTTATTTACTTTTTTATTTGGTTTAAAGGATAAATCCACATACAACCACAGCAAATAGGGCAACCCCTTCGACTAACGCTGCAGCAATAATCATAGACGTACGTATATCCCCAGCAGCATCAGGCTGACGAGCAATCCCTTCCATTGCAGAGCTACCGATTTTACCAATACCGATACCGGCCCCGATTACAGCTAATCCCGCACCAAGAGCAGCACCAAAACCTGTTAAGCTTGCAGCTTCTGCTGCTTGTAATAAAGTTGATAGTAACATAACTTTCTAATTTTAAATTATTTAATTTATTTATTTTTGATTTAAATTTATTTATTCAATGTTTCTCTTCGATATGATGATGTGGCTCAACCTGTGCTAAACCAATGAACACCGCCGATAACATGGTGAATACATATGCCTGGATATAGGCAACTAAAATTTCAACCAGACTGATGAATACGTTAAGCAAAATAGACACAACCGTCATAGAGCTGTTAATTGCCGGGCCCAGATTTGCTGTAACGAATATCAAGCATGTCAGACCTAACACGATAGAGTGTCCTGCCAAGATATTAGCAAAAAGACGAATCATCAATGCAAATGGCTTTGTGAATACACCTACCAACTCAATCGCCGGCATAATAGGAATAGGAACTTTTAACCATGTAGGAACATCCGGCCAAAAAACTTCTCTCCAATATTCTTTCGATCCAAAAAGATTCACAGTAAAGAATGTAAACAGAGCAAGCACAAGCGTTACGGCAATATTACCGGTAACGTTTGCTCCTCCCGGAAATATTGGAATCAATCCCATAATGTTATTCAGGAAGATAAAGAAAAAAACAGTCAACAAGTAAGGTGAAAACTTCCTAAAATTCTTACCAACACACGGTTTTATGATATCATCCTCAACGCTCATAATAAACATTTCCATGAATCCGACAAACCCTTTCGGCGCTTTTTTCTCTCCACTTCTAGCCTGCTTTTTATACCAACCTGCAATACTCATTACAATAATAATCAATAAAGCAGAGCTAATAATCAAAGCGACTGCATTCTTTGTCAATGAGAAATCCCAAGGACGAATTTCTTCTCCTGAAGCATTTTTCTCCACTATCTTACCTCTATAATCTCCTGATTGAGCAATATAGAATCCTTTATAAGCTTCATGCCCATGATGAAAGTTAGACGACATAAACACTTGTAGTCCGCTGGTTTCACCTATTACGATTATGGGCAATGGTATGGTAAGATGGAAATCTCCAAATGTTGCCATATGCCATTCGTATGAATCGGCAAGGTGATCGAGAATTAACTCTTTTACATTTAATTCACCTTCAGATCCCTCTCCTTCAGCTGCGGATATTTGTTGTACCCCAACAGCAGTAAAAAGAAAGACAGAAAGCATTATGTATTTTAAATAGTGCTTCATACTATTGTTGTTTTTTCTTTAAGCGTTTTTCGATCTTTAAAAATAAGTATGACTCAAAAGCCAGAAATAAAAGATAGAAAATCATAAATATAAGAACGAAACTTTTTATATTTTCATCAACTACTATCTTATATACTCCTACAAAAATAAGAGCTGCAAAAACTTTAATCACCTTTGTCAGCATGTATGTATTAAGCATCTGTCGCTGCGTAACTTTCCGACTGGCCGATTCTACATAAAGGAGGATAAAAGATTCAGATAGTAAGAAAAATAGCAAAATACCTTCGTACCAATTCGGGTAAAATTGTGGAAACTGATAATTCAATAATGCTTGAATAAGAGCTCCCATTACTATACCAAATACGACTAAAGAAATTATAAGCTTAACTTTAAAGTCCATTCTCTCAAACTACGCAAATTGTCACAACTCCATTATTCACTTCTGCTATACCGCCATGGACATCTAATGAATGTTCCGTTTTATCCAACACATAGGTTATCACACCTTCAGTAAGTGGTGAAATTAATGGAGCATGGTCGGGATAAACCCCGAAGCTTCCCGAAATACCGGGAATAACAACAGAAGTTACAGCACCTGAAAATAATTTCTTTTCTGCTGATATAATGTTGAGTTGGAGTTCTGATTTCTTCATATTTAATAATTTATTGAGCAGCCTGAGCCATTATCTTTTTACCTTTCTCAATCGCATCCTCAATAGTTCCAACATTCAAAAATGCCTGCTCAGGTAAGTAGTCAACCTCTCCGTCCAGTATCATCTTGAAACCTTTGATTGTATCCTGAATATCAACAATCACACCCGGCACTCCAGTAAATTGCTCTGCAACATTGAATGGTTGTGATAAGAAACGCTGAATACGTCTTGCTCGATTTACGGTCAAACGGTCATCGTCAGACAACTCTTCCATACCTAAAATAGCAATAATATCCTGAAGTTCTTTATTTCTCTGAAGAATTTCCTTAACACGCTGTGCTGTATCATAATGATCCTGCCCCACTACATTTGCATCTAAGCTCCGAGAACTGGATCCTAACGGGTCCACAGCCGGGTAAATCCCCATTTCAGTAATCTTACGATCCAACACTGTTGTTGCATCTAAGTGAGAGAATGTGGTAGCCGGCGCAGGGTCCGTCAAGTCATCAGCAGGCACATATACGGCTTGTACAGAAGTAATTGAACCATTCTTGGTAGAAGTAATACGCTCTTGCATAATCCCCATTTCAGTAGCCAAAGTTGGTTGATAACCCACCGCTGAAGGCATACGACCAAGCAAAGCCGATACTTCCGATCCGGCTTGCGTAAAACGGAATATATTGTCTATAAATAAAAGTATATCTTTTGGTCCATCCGTTTTTGCATCACGAAAAGACTCTGCAACAGTCAATCCAGACAAAGCAACATCGGAACGCGCGCCAGGAGGTTCATTCATCTGTCCGAAAACTAGTGAAATCTGAGATTTTTCAAGTTCTTTAGGATCGACTTTCGATAAATCCCAATGCCCCTCTTCCATACTTTTCTCAAATTCTTCTCCATAGCGAACAACTTTGGACTCTATCATTTCTCGAAGCAGGTCATTTCCTTCACGAGTACGCTCTCCTACTCCAGCAAACACGGAATAACCATTATGCTTTTTCGCTATATTATTAATAAGCTCCATTATCAAAACGGTCTTACCAACTCCCGCTCCTCCAAACAAACCTACTTTACCCCCTTTTGCGTAAGGAGCAAGCAAATCCACAACTTTTATACCTGTGAAAAGAACCTCTCGTGTAGTTTGTAGTTCTTCAAACTTAGGAGGTTCTCTATGAATCGGATTTCCATCGACTTTATCCAAAGCACTCATACCATCAATAGCATCTCCTACAACGTTCATCAAGCGGCCTTTAACCTGATTGCCAATAGGCATTCTAATAGGCGACCCTAATGGAATCGCCTCAAGTCCGCGGCTAAGACCGTCTGTACTATCCATAGCTACGGTGCGCACTGTATCCTCGCCTATGTGTTGTTTAACTTCGAGAATCAAAGAGCGACCATCAGGTCTTTTAATTTCAAGGGCATCATTTATATTTGGCAAATTTAGTGCGGAATTACTGGTTTCGAAAAACACATCCACCACCGGACCAATTATTTGAGATACATGCCCAACAATTTGTGACATAAGCTTTTTATTTATTATTTATTTCTATTTATTCCTTATTATATAGTTTGACAAGAGTACTAAACTGTTATAAAAACACTACCACAATATATCTTTCTACTCCGAGTGTTGAGTCATAAAATTAATAAAACTTTCGTAGGGACAATAATAATTGTGTATTTTTTTAACAATCAAACGGCATTAGACGCTTCTGTAAATGTCAAAACAAATATACATAATAATAACTTTTAATAATCTTTTTATACAGCAAAAAAATAAGTATACTTACTTTTTTTAAACGTTAGTTAACTATCGCTTTAAAATTGTTAAAGGAACAGAAAGCAGTCTGAATACTATGGTTTGCTTCACTGAATTTGATAGTTTCCATTTATCACTTCTATTTATCTGAAAAGAACCATTATAGCTATTTACTTTTTTATTTGCAACTACGTGTTTTTATTTTACTTTTGCATTAAAATTAACAAACATCACAACAGCACATGTTTGCAATACTAATATCATGGTTTACAATAACCTATATCACCATATCTTGGGGAACTATATTCACGGATATATATAATAAATTCTGCAAAATACAAGAAAACTATAACATACCCGATTCCTGCATATTAGGAGTATGTTTCATCACAATTACTCTACCTTTATCGTCACTATTCTTACCCTCAAATCACTACGTTCTAGCTGCATATATATTTATAAGCTCTACATACTGGTTATTTAATAAAGAAAAGCTCAAACAACATGTAGGCACTATACGAAGTATAATAAACAAGCTCTCAATAGTACAAATCATACTACTCAGTCTTCTTATAGTGGCTACAATTACGACTTTACTATTCACTCCATCTGGATATGACCAACTATACTATCATTACCAACATATAAGATGGAATGAAGAATATAGAATTATCCCAGGCCTAGGCAATATCGAAGATCGATTTGGCTTCAATTCTAATTATTTCTTAATATCTGCCATATTTACGTTTCGTTTTTTATTTGGTGATGCGACATATCTTTTCCAATCAACATTATTTGTAATAATCTTATGTTGGATTATAGTAAAAATATTCACCGTAAAAAACAACTTTATTTATCTCATATCGCTAGCTTTCATGCTAGTAATACTATGCACATCGAATCTATTTCTAGCTGATTCAAGTACGGATATTATACCTATTATTTTTATTTTTTACTATGCAATGAAAACCACAATAACCCCTCAATGGTATAAATCTAAAACTTTACTGGCATTTATATTACCTATTTCGCTTATTACATTCAAACTGTCTACGGCTATTTTCGCCCTTATTAGCCTAGGCATCTGCATATACATACTAAAGAATAGAAACTTCAAACAGATTATATTCCTACTCATTTCAGCCTTTCTCATTATTGGATTATGGTGTATCCGCAATATCATTTCAACTGGATATCTAGTATATCCAATAAATGAAATAGACATCTTTACCTTCGATTGGAAGATGCCTAAAGCTATATTAATTTTACAAAAATATCATATTCTTAAATGGGCTGAATTTGTTTATGACTTTCAGAGTATATATTGGATATTAGACAATGGATTAAATGGGCATAAATTACTTTTGTTTACTAGCATGATTAATTTTGCGTTATTCCTATTTAGTCTCATAATATCCCCTTTTATTATTATATATAGTATAATACGAAAAAAGAAAATAGATATAGCTATATATTGTATATATTTCGTTTTAATTATAGCTATTATTCATGGATTCATATCTGCCCCGGACTTTAGATTCATGAATGGATATATCTTTGGTTGCAGTCTACTATTGACTACTTTTTTATTTCAGCTTAAAAAGTCATTCTCATTTAAGATCACCTATTCTTTTACTTTTATCATTTTAATATGCTTCTTTATCCTTTCCATCAGAAGAACTTCAAGTCCCATAGAAATCATAAAGACAAAGTATGAAGACAAATCTATAAGTTCAATACTAATCAGGCCATGGACATCAGAATTCAAAACTAGCTATACCCCATACCCTATGGGTGGATTCGACATCTATATATCCAAAGATCCTTTTTATAGGACTAATGACAATCTGCCTTCAACAAGTATGGACGGACTTCCATTCAATCCGTTCTCAGGAAATAAACTACAGAGTATCTTAACTATAGAGGCAAGAGGAAACAAAATAGAAGATGGTTTCAAAACAAAAAAAGAATATGTAGATATACTCAACAACAATATTGAACAATATAAAATTGGATATGATTCTATTTATAGAATTAAATATGAATCATTCTTACCCATAAAAATCAACAAAAAAACATTGATTGATCATCTTTATCTATATTAATCTTATTTTTGTAATAAGAATTATTTTAAATAAATAAAAGCCAATTATTATGGGAAAAGTTTTAATAATAGGAGCTGGTGGCGTAGGTACTGTTGTTGCGCATAAAGTTGCTCAGAACGCTGACGTTTTTACTGAAATTATGCTAGCCAGTCGTACAAAGTCGAAATGTGATGCTATAGCAAAAGCTATTGGAGGCAATAAGATACAGACAGCTCGAGTAGATGCTGATGATGTAGAGGATTTGAAAAGATTGTTTAATTCGTTCAAACCAGAACTGGTTATAAACGTAGCACTACCTTACCAAGATCTTACAATTATGGATGCTTGCCTGGCATGCGGAGTAAACTATCTTGACACAGCTAATTACGAACCAAAAGAAGAGGCTAAATATGAATACAGCTGGCAATGGGCATATCAAGATAAATTCAAAGAAGCCGGACTAACTGCAATCTTAGGATGCGGATTTGACCCGGGTGTCACCAGTGTATTTACAGCATATGCAGCAAAACACCACTTTGATGAAATACATTATCTTGATATCGTTGACTGCAATGCCGGCGATCATGGAAAAGCATTTGCTACAAATTTCAATCCTGAAATAAATATACGAGAAGTAACCCAAAAAGGTAAATACTGGGAAAATGGAGAATGGATCGAAACAGAACCTCATGCCATACATAAACCACTAAATTATCCCAATATAGGAGCTAAAGAATCATACGTGATTTATCATGAAGAGCTAGAATCTTTAGTGAAAAATTTCCCGACATTAAAACGTGCCCGTTTCTGGATGACATTCGGACAAGAATATCTTACCCACTTGCGTGTTATTCAAAATATCGGAATGGCCCGCATCGATCCTATTATATATAATGGAGTAGAAATTGTTCCTATACAATTCCTAAAAGCAGTGTTACCTGATCCTGGAGAGCTTGGAGAAAACTATACCGGAGAAACATCCATCGGATGCCGAATAAAAGGCATAAAAGATGGAAAAGAACGAACTTATTATGTATATAACAACTGTTCTCATGAAGCCGCCTATAAAGAAACAGGAGCCCAAGGAGTAAGTTATACAACGGGTGTACCCGCTACCATTGGCGCTCTTATGTTTATGCAAGGCCTTTGGCGTAAGCCAGGAGTATTCAATGTTGAAGAATTTAACCCTGATCCATTTATGGACGAATTAAACAAACAGGGCTTACCTTGGCATGAACTATTCGATGTGGATTTGGAAATGTGATATCAAATAATTAATGTTTGACTAAACTATTATACGAAAAAAGTAACTATATTTGTACTTGATATAAAGAATAGATTGAAATGAAAAATTGGAATTTAAATAATCAATATTTTATACCGGAAGACAATCTATTTAATAGTCGCCATTATTTTAAAATTTAGATATATTTATCCTCGAAGAAGTTTTCTTTTTCGAGGATTTTTTTTGATATAACAGAGTCACATACAAATCTTTTCTATACAAATAAAAGGACATGAGTAACAAAAGCCTAGTATCCATTACAGATTATTCAAAAGAAGATATTCTCAGAATTATTAATCTGACGAAGAAGTTTGACGAAACGCCCAATAGAAGACTTTTGGAAGGAAAAGTCTGTGCCACCCTTTTTTTCGAACCATCCACGCGTACACGCCTTAGCTTCGAAACTGCTATTAACAGGCTAGGCGGCCGAATTATAGGATTTACTGATGCCGCAACAACAAGTTCTTCGAAAGGTGAAACCCTTAAAGACACAATTGCTATGGTCAATAATTATGCTGATATAATAATTATGCGCCATCATTTGGAAGGAGCCGCTCGTTACGCATCTGAAGTATCTTCAATACCAATTATCAATGCAGGGGATGGAGCAAATCAGCATCCGACACAAACCATGTTGGATATGTACTCGATATACAAGACACAAGGTACTTTAGACAACCTGACCATAACGATTGTAGGGGACCTGAAATATGGCCGTACAGTGCATTCACTCATTATAGGTATGTCTCATTTCAACCCTACATTCAATTTTGTCGCACCGGAAGAACTTAGAGTTCCGGATACTTACAAAAATTTCTGTGATAAAAACGGCATAAAATACAAAGAAGATATCGATTTCTCACCCGAAGTAATTAATAATGCCGACATTCTTTATATGACCCGAGTTCAAAGAGAAAGATTTACAGATTTGATGGAATATGAGAAAGTAAAGAATGTATATATTCTTAAAAAAGATATGATTCAGGATACTAAAGACAATTTGAAAATACTACATCCGCTACCCCGCGTTAATGAAATACAGCAAGATGTAGACGATAGTCCTAAAGCATATTATTTTGAACAAGCTAAAAACGGAGTATTTACACGTGAAGCCGTTATATGTGATGCCTTAAATATTAAAGTAGACTAATTATTATAAAGAGATGAAAGAGCAGAGAAAAGAATTGCAGGTTGCAGCATTATGCAACGGTACTGCAATAGATCATATACCATCAAACGTCGTATTCAAGGTAGTTTCATTACTGGAATTGGAAAAGCTAAAAAACCCAATAACAATAGGGAATAATCTGGAAAGTAAGAAAATGAAAAACAAAGGTATCATTAAAATATCAGACAAGTTTTTCGAAGAAGATGTCATTAATAAGATAGCACTGATTGCACCTAATGTTGTACTCAACATCATAAAGGATTATTCTGTAGTAGAAAAAAAACAAGTAGCGCTACCTCAAACGATTGATGGCATTGTCAAATGCAACAACCCGAAGTGTATTACCAACAACGAGCCTATGACAACGCATTTTGATGTCATCGATAGTGAAAATATTGTACTACAATGTCATTATTGCACTATTAAAATTCAAAAAGAGGAAATCATACTGAAATGAAACAAGACTGGAAACCCGGCACTCTCATATATCCTCTACCTGCAGCAATGATTAGTTGTGGCTGTAGCCCGGAAGACTATAATATTATTACTCTCAGTTGGCTGGGCACTATTTGCACTAATCCTCCTATGTGCTATATCTCCGTACGTCCGGAACGGCATTCTTACGATATAATAAAGCGTAATATGGAGTTTGTTATAAATATTACAACAGAGGAACTCGCCCAAGCCACAGACTGGTGTGGCGTTAAATCAGGCAGAGACTTCAATAAATTTGAAGAAATGAACTTAACGGCAGCAAAAGCGACAATAGTAAGTGCACCAATAATAGAAGAATCACCCCTCAATATAGAATGTAGGGTAAAAGAAATATTGAGCCTAGGATCACATGATATGTTTATAGCTGATGTAGTAAATGTGAAAGCCGATGAAAAATATATAAACCAGAGCACAGGGAAATTTAGTCTGGAAGAAGCCAAACCAATAGCATACTCACATGGACAATACTATGAGCTAGGAAATAAAATAGGAGGTTTTGGCTGGTCGGTACGAAAAAAGAGAGAGGAAGAAATATAACAACTATAATTCTATATCCAATCCATCATAAGACAAGGATACATTTTCAGGTAAGTCTCTCTCTACCTTATCATGTAACCCCATTTGATGGGACATATGAATAAAATATGCTTGTTTGGGCGAGATCTTTTTTACTTCATCGAGAGCTTGAGCCAAATTTAGATGGGACATATGGTCACCTATTCTTAAAGCACTAATAACAAGGACATCCAAATCTTTCAACTTATCATATTCCTCCTCCGGGATATATTTCACATCAGTCAAGTATGCAAAATTTCCAATGCGATAACCCAATATTGGCAATTTATAGTGCATCAATTTTACAGGCAATATATTTACTCCCTGAATTGAGAAGAAGTCATCCGATTCTATTTCATGCAAGTTCAAAAGAGGAACTCCAGGATATTTATTTTCTGTAAAAGAATAAGGTATTCTATCCTTGAGCGCATTTAATGTCGTCCGATTGCCATAAATATCAACATCACCAAACCTGCAAAAAGGACGAAGGTCGTCCATTCCACCTACATGATCATAATGTTCATGAGTCAATAAAACAGCATGTATTTTAGAGAATTGTTCTGGTAATATTTGTTGCCGAAAATCGGGACCACAATCGATCAATAACCGAGTTTCATTTATGCTTATTAAGACAGACGCCCTCAAGCGCCTGTCCTTTATATTATCAGAGGTGCAAACCTCGCAACTGCATCCTATTTCCGGAACCCCTGTCGATGTCCCTGTACCTAAGAACTTTACTTTCATCCTTCAAAACACTCCCTATATTATTTAGTGATCAAGATCCACATATCATCTAATGGAATACCGAATCGACTTATTCTTCTCGTTTTTGATATACCTTCAGTATATTTTTTTGTAACATTATCCAAAGCCTGTACCGCTTCAGCCTCTGTATCAAAGCTTCCTAGCAAAGCATAATACCTTCCAACCGAATTCTGAACAACGATTGAGTGCTCTCCCATACTATTAAACGTTCTTTTGATAAAATCTGCATTATTCAGACTTTTAAAAGTGCCTAAAACAATAGAATACTTTTTCAAGAATGCCTGATCAGTCTGATTCATCAAAGATATATCAACTGCTCTGAACAATTTCCAATCTCCTTCTGTTAAATTATCAAATGATTTAACTGGTTCATTTACTTTATCTGAGACAACCTTTGTTGGCTCCTTAGATATGGGTGAGGTTGTTGTGGCAACAGTTGTTTCTTCGGCTTTCCTTTTAACTGTAGCTATTCCGGTTATTTTTGGTTCTAAGTAAGCACGTCCAACCATAGGTGATCGTTCCAATGTCTCAACCTCTCCAAACAATGCTTCAGATGCCGAAGATGCAGGATCTAATTCAAGTGTTATAACCGGATGTAAGATAGACTTTCCTCCTACCATTATATCTGTTACTCCTACCATATTTTTCATCAAGGAATCTAACTCAGCCGGAGTAACTGTTTCTAAAATGACATCTGAATTTTCAGTATTTCCAGACTTAATCATTTTTGCATTATGATGCGCTTTATTTACAGATTTATAAAAATCTTTGTATTTCTTGTTTTGAGACAAGCTCGGTTGTACTGTAAAGATAAAAGCGATAAGTAAAGTTGTGTAAATTGAAGTTTTCATAAAAAAATTATGTGTTTGCAAATAATAAACATACACCATTGATCATACAATATACAAAGATAAAAAAAAACAAAAGTAAACCGCATTCTTGCATAAAGAAACTAACAAAACAGTAATACTTCGAGTCCTAGCCTATTACAAAAACAAAGGAGAGCTAAAATAGCCCTCCTTTATTTTTTGTATGATGTATTTTTAGTATTCTCTTTGCAAGATCCACCAATCATTAAAAGGGATACCATATTTACTCTTCAATGAAGCTAAATCGCTTATTTCCGAATAGTGAGAAAGTATCTCATTTTTCTTAGCTACAGCCTGTTCCTTAGAGTCATAACTAGCAATAATAACACGATACATTCCTTGTTCGTTACGAGCTAGAATAATATTGTATCCATCTTTACTAAATCGTTCTTTTAAAAGTTCAGCTCCAGGTTTTGTAGCCATAGCAGCAATAACAACACTATATGCTTTAAGACCTGACATATCGCTTTCGTATACAGGAGTAACTTTTTCTTTTCTTACCGATTCTGATGTAGATGAAGTATAACTAGGGGTCGTTGCCGGTTTTGAAACTGAAGTTGAAGGAGCCGTTGTATTTTCTTCTACTTCCCTTTCTTTAGCCGCCTCATAAACTGATTTGTAAGCGCTTTGTTTCGGCTTACAAGAACCGAATCCTATAATAAAGGCTACGGCCAATCCTATTCCTATTAGTTTTTTATTCATAACTTATACAATTATCTTAGTTTTAACATTTAACGCAAAATTAATACATTATATTTAGAATAACAGCTTTTTGAGCCAAATAGTTTCTTTTTCACTTTAATTAATATATTCAAAACCAGTGTA
This sequence comes from Dysgonomonas sp. Marseille-P4677, assembly GCF_016652235.1. Taxonomy (GTDB): domain Bacteria; phylum Bacteroidota; class Bacteroidia; order Bacteroidales; family Dysgonomonadaceae; genus Dysgonomonas. Next base: position 1,368 of record NZ_JAEPKU010000077.1, on the reverse strand, counting down.
AGAAACAAGAGCTTTCGGAATACGAATACCTTCGGCTGTCTGGTTATTTTCCAACAGGGCAGCTACAATACGAGGTAGAGCTAAAGCACTACCATTTAATGTATGTACTAACTGTATTTTCTTATCGGCATCACGGAAACGACATTTTAACCTATTTGCCTGATAACTTTCAAAATTGGAAACAGAGCTTACTTCCAACCAGCGTTGCTGTGCAGCAGAATAAACTTCAAAATCGAATGTTAGCGCTGATGTAAAGCTCATATCTCCACCACATAAACGTAGGATACGCCAAGGCAATTCCAGTTCATCGACAAGGCCTTGTACATGTGCTATCATTTCCTTTAATGATTCGTAAGAATGCTCTGGTGTATCGATACGCACAATCTCAACTTTATCAAACTGATGCAAACGGTTTAGCCCTCTCACATCTTTACCATAAGAACCCGCTTCGCGACGGAAACATGCCGAATATGCAGCATTCTTTACCGGTAGATCTTTTTCTTCCAAAATAACATCACGATAAATATTTGTAACAGGAACTTCAGCAGTAGGAATAAGATACAAATCATCGATCGTCGCATGATACATCTGCCCTTCTTTATCAGGTAACTGCCCTGTTCCGTAACCAGAAGCAGCATTTACTACATATGGAGGCTGCACTTCCAGATACCCGGCATCACGTGCTTTATCTAAAAAGAAATTAATCAATGCGCGCTGTAAACGTGCACCTTTTCCTTTATATACAGGAAAACCTGCTCCGGAGATCTTTACTCCTAACTCAAAATCTATCAGATCATATTTCTTAGCCAAATCCCAATGCGGCAAAGCATTTTCTCCCAGATCAGGCATAACTCCACCCGTCTTTTCAACTACATTATCTTCAGCAACACGTCCTTCCGGAACTTCATCTGCAGGAAGGTTCGGTATAAGTACTAATAACTCCTGTAAATCTTGCTCTGCCTGACGCAAAGCTTCTTCTAACAATTTGTTTTCGCTTTTCAATTCAGCCACCCTGTTTTTTGCGACCTCTGCTTCATCTTTCTTTCCCTCCTTCATCAATTGTCCGATGTGTTTCGACAAATTGTTTGATTCGGCAAGGCTCGCATCAAGTGTTGTCTGTGTTTTTTTTCGGGTTTGATCTATATCTAAAACCTTTTCTATTATTTCTCTTCCGTCGAAATGTTTTTTAGCTAATTTCTTTATTACCAATTCTGGATTTTCACTAATTGTTTTCAGCGTCAACATATTTCTGTTTTTTTATTTTACATGCAAAGTTATAAATATTTTAAGAATCTAGAGTTTATCCTTAACCATTAAAAGATAAAATAAGAAAAGTCCACTAAAACAACCATATCTCATTATACTAAC
>NZ_JAEPKU010000076.1 GCF_016652235.1 Dysgonomonas sp. Marseille-P4677 | reverse complement strand
ATTCAATATATTATACATTTTTTGTATTTGTTATTACTCTAATTTTGAGAATAAATAATATATACATAAAATATACTGATGAAAAGATTAAATATATCAATCCATTGAAAAATACTTTTTAATACTATGACAACTATCAAAAAACACTCAAGCTCTTATTTGCTACTTATTACTTTTGTTTCGGCCATGGGAGGCCTTCTTTTTGGTTACGACTGGGTAGTCATTGGAGGTGCCAAACCTTTCTATGAAGTATTTTTCGATATAACTGAATCCCCGTCGATGCAAGGATGGGTAATGGGTAGTGCCATACTTGGCTGTTTGCTGGGAGTCATGGTATCAGGGAGTATGGCAGATCGTTACGGTAGAAAACCTTTAATGATAATTGCTTCTCTTGTATTTATAGTTGCGGCTATAGGTACCGGTATCTGTGATAATCTTATATGGTTTATCATCTATCGGGTTTTGGGAGGAATTGGGATTGGTATAGCATCTAATCTATCGCCGATGTATATAGCTGAAGTATCTCCTGCTAATGTTAGGGGCAAATTTGTCTCTATCAATCAACTTACTATTGTTATTGGCATACTTTCCGCACAGATTGTTAACTGGCTCATAGCTGATCCCGTTGTACCGGGAGAAGCTATTCTCAATTCGTGGAACGGACAAATGGGATGGCGCTGGATGTTTTGGGCTGGAGGAGTTCCGGCTGTATTTTTCTTTATATTAATATTTGCTGTACCTGAAAGTCCAAGATGGCTTTATACACAAATGCAAGTAGAAAAATCTCAATCTATATTGGAACGAATAGGTGGCAATGAATATGCAAAACTTGAAATAAAGTCTATGCAGGTAATTGCACAGGATGTGAAAGAGAAAGTTAATTTTAGTCTGTTGTTTAAGGGTAGAATGCCTAAAATACTATTAATAGGTATTGTCATAGCAGCTTTTCAGCAGTGGTGTGGAATAAATGTAATATTTAATTATGCGCAGGAAATATTCTCTGCTGCAGGCTATGGAGTATCTGATATTTTGTTCAATATAGTTATTACGGGTGTCACCAATGTAATATTTACCATTATAGGCATGTATACAGTTGATAAGCTAGGACGTAGGTCTCTACTTATCTTCGGTGCAATTGGCTTAGCGTGTATTTATGCTATGCTTGGAGCATGCTATTATTTTGAAGTGTCAGGTATTGCAGTACTTGCGCTTGTACTACTTGCCATAGGATGTTATGCTATGACTTTAGCTCCAATTACTTGGGTGGTAATATCTGAAATATTCCCTACCCGTATTAGAGGAATGGCAATGGCTGTTTCGACATTCTCTTTATGGACTGCATGTTTTGTCCTTACTTACACATTCCCTTTATTGAATAGCGGATTGGGCGCATACGGAACATTCTGGCTGTATGGTATTATTTGCCTGCTTGGATTTTTATTTATTAAGAAGAATCTGCCCGAAACGAAGGGGAAATCATTGGAAGAAATTGAAAAAGAGCTCACCAAATAATTGTACTACGTTTAATTAAAAAAGCGAAAAGCGTAATGGAAAAGATAACCAATTACCTAATTCAATCTACTGTAAACGAAAAAAATGTAGTTCGGGCATGGGAAGAAAATATCATGCTACCTACATACGAAATAGGAGAGGAAGAAAAGAACCCTATATTTCTTGAAAAACGTGTTTATCAGGGAAGTTCTGGGGTTGTATATCCTTATCCGGTAGTAGAAAAGGTATCGGATGAAAAGAAGGATAAACAATACAAAGCCTTGTTTATAGAGAATGAATACATCAAAGTGATGATCCTTCCCGAGCTGGGTGGACGTATACAAATGGCATACGACAAAGTAAAACAGCGTCACTTTGTTTATTATAATCAAGTTATAAAGCCGGCACTTGTAGGACTTACGGGGCCTTGGATTTCGGGAGGAATAGAATTTAATTGGCCTCAACATCATCGTCCGAGTACATTTCTACCTACAGATTATTGTATTGAGGAAAATGCAGACGGCAGTGTTACAGTATGGTGCAACGAGGTAGAACGTATGTTTCGGACAAAGGGAATGCAAGGATTTACTCTCCATCCTGGTAAAGCATACATTGAAATAAAAGTAAAAGTGTATAACCGCACTGTTTTTCCTCAAACATTCCTTTGGTGGGCAAATCCGGCCGTAGTGGTAAACGATGGTTATAAATCAGTATTTCCACCTGATGTACATGCTGTATTCGATCATGGCAAACGTGACGTGTCTAATTTTCCCATTGCAACAGGGGTTTATTACAAACAGGATTATTCGGCAGGGGTAGATATTTCGAAATATAAGAATATTCCTGTTCCTACATCTTATATGGCAATCGAGTCTAAGTTCGATTTTGTAGGAGGATATGAAGATAATGCAGGAGGAGGGTTGCTGCATGTGGCTAATCATTATATATCTCCTGGTAAAAAACAATGGACATGGGGAAATGGTGACTTTGGTATAGCATGGGATCGGAACCTGACAGATGAAGATGGTCCGTATATAGAACTGATGACAGGTGTTTATACTGATAATCAGCCTGACTTTACTTGGCTACAACCGAATGAAGAAAAATCATGGGTGCAATACTTTATGCCCTATGCAGAAGTTGGTTATGTGAAAAATGCCAATAAAGATGCAATTGTAAATGTAGAGGTTAAAGATGGTCAAGCGGAAATCATTCTGTATACAACCTCTGAATTTAAGAATTTACATCTTATTTTGAGAGATACAGCAGATCAGAACTTTGTTGATGATTATATAAATACTTCTCCTTCGAACCCTTATGTAAAAAAAGTAGCAGTAGGAGATACTCTTCCTGAAGATTTGATATTTGAATTATACACATCTGATGGTAAAGAATTACTGTCATATCAGGCGGACAAGCCCGAAATCAAGCCTACTCCCGATCCTGCAAAAGCAGCAAAAGCCCCTAAGGATATTGCATCTATGGAACAGCTTTATCTTACTGCTTTGCATCTTGAGCAATACCGTCATGCGACATACAACCCTATCGATTATTATATGGAAGCTTTGAGTCGTGAACCGGGAGATATTCGCTGTAATAATGCAATGGGATTATTACTGATGCGTAGAGGGCAATTTGCAAAAGCAGAATCTTTCTTCCGCAAGGCAATAGAAACTCAAATCGAACGTAATCCTAATCCATACGATGGAGAACCTCACTACAATTTGGGCTGGTGCCTGAAAATGCAAGGTCGCAATGAAGAAGCTTATGCTGCCTTTTTCAAATCTACATGGAATGCCGCTTGGCAAGACTGCGGATATTATGCATTGGCTCAGATAGATGCAGATCGAGGTTTATGGATAGATGCATTGGATAGAATAGATAGGAGTCTTATCCGTAACTGGCACAATCATAAGGCACGTCAATTAAAAGCTTCTATTCTGAGAAAATTGGGGAGAAAAGATGAGGCTTTAAGTCTTATTGAAGAATCGCTGAAAATTGATAAATTTAATATGGGGTGTCGTTTCGAAAAATTCCTTCTTACAAGTGACACAAACAATTTAAATGGACTAAAAGTTCTGATGCGTGGATCTACTCATTCATACCTTGAGTATGCTCTAGATTTTGCGAATGCAGGTTTGTATCAGGAGGCTGAACAATTGTTATCTTATAGTATTGTAACTGAAGGTAATGTTTATCCGATGGTATACTATTCATTGGGTTATTTTGCCTCTCAATCGGGTAATATCGGCAAAGCGAAAGAATATTATATTAAAGCGTCCAAAGTATCTCCTGAAAAGTGTTTCCCTAATCGCATCGAAGAAGTTAATATTTTACAGGATGCAATGAAGTTAAACCCGGATGACTCCTTTGCACCATATTACCTGGGCAATTTCTGGTATGCATTTCGTCAGTACGATGAAGCAATAGCATGTTGGGAAAAATCCATACAGTTAAATGACAAATATCCTACTGCTTTAAGAAATCTTGCGTTAGCATATTATAATAAGCGTAATGCAAAAAATGAAGCCCTAGAATTGTTGGAAAAAGCTTTCGATTTAGATAGGAGTGATTCACGTATATTAATGGAATTAGATCAATTATATAAGAAACTTGGTAGATCGCATGCGGAACGTCTAGCATTTCTTGAAAAATACTTATATCTGGTAGAGCAACGTGATGATTTATGTATAGAGCGTATTACGCTGTATAACCAATTAGGCAAATATGATACGGCGATGAAACTTATATCTGCGCGTAAATTCCATCCATGGGAAGGAGGTGAAGGCAAAATTACAAAACAATATGTATTATGTCGTTTAGAACTCGCCAAACAGGCTATTGTAAATAAGAAATACGAAGACGCATTAAAGCTATTGCATGAGACAGATATTTATCCTCATAATCTGGGAGAAGGGAAGTTAGCCAATGCTGAGGAAAATGAAATATTTTATTATAAAGGACTAGCGTATGAGGGATTAGGAAATAAAGAATTGGCTAGAGAAAACTTTATAAAAGCCACAATAGGTGTTTCTGAACCGCAACAGGCGCTTTATTACAATGATCAGCAGCCCGATAAGATATTCTATCAGGGTCTTGCCTGGCGTGCACTTGGCGAAGAAGATAAAGCTCATAGCAGATTTAACAAACTAATAAACCATGGGGAGAAACATTTATTTGACAATTGTAGGATAGATTATTTTGCAGTATCCTTACCTGAACTCGCTATATGGGATGATGACCTGAATATCCGAAACAAAATACATTGCTATTATGTCATGGCATTGGGATATAGTGGTTTAGGAGAAGAAGAAACTTCAGAAAAATATTATGCAAAAGTCAAAGAGTTGGATATAAATAAGCAAGTGTTTCGTAAATAAACGATAATTCATTTAAGTTATTCACCATAAGGGTATACTTCTATATCCTTATGGAACTTATAAACATAATTGAAAAAATGAAAAAAACTTATCTACTTCTGTTATTATTGCTTCTGATGGTTTCTTGTCAGCAGAATAAAAGGAATACTATTGATATTTCGGGAGAATGGACAGTGAAATTGGATAGTGCAGATATAGGATTGTCTCAAAATTGGAATAATATTCCTTTTGAAGATAAAATTATTCTTCCGGGAACTACTGACGATGCGGGCTTGGGAATACCTGATACTCTCAGTCTGGCTTTAAAAGAGCCCCAGTTAACACATCTTACACGTAAACATAGTTACCTCGGAACAGCTTGGTATTCGCGTGAAATAAAAGTGCCATCCGATATGGATGGAAAGGACTTTATTCTCAAACTAGAACGTGTAATCTGGAAAACTGAAGCATGGATTGACGGTAAGAAAATTCCTATAGAAAATAATAGCCTCATAGCTCCTCATTATTTTGACTTGACGGAATATATCAAACCAGGAACAACACAACGTCTGACTTTAAAAATAGATAACCGTAAATTATATGATATCAGTGTCAGAGATTTAGCCCATGCTTATACAAATCATACTCAGATTATCTGGAATGGTGTTATAGGTAAAATGCAGATAGAAGCAGTCGAGCCGACAAGAATAGAACAATTGAGCGTTACACCTGATATAGATACAAAGAAAGTATATGTCAAAGTTACTATCAGTAATAAGGATAAAAAATATTCCGGAAAAGGAGAAATTTCTTTATCGGCGATCTCAAAGAAAACAGGGAAATTATATCCAACCCTGACAACACCCATTGATATTGCAGATGAGAATATGGCCTTCGATTTTGAATATAATATTGAGGATGATATGGTGTTCTGGAATGAATTCACTCCCGAGTTATATCAATTGAAGGCCGAACTCAGAACAGGAGATTCTAGATCAGAAAAACTAACGGATTTTGGCCTGCGTAAACTTTCGAAGGAAGGTTCTGTATTAACTATCAACAATCAGCCAATGTTTCTTAGAGGTACATTGGAATGTAATATATTCCCTCTCACAGGTTATCCCCCTATGGACAAAGATGGATGGACAAAGGTTATAGGAACAGCCAAGGAATGGGGATTAAATCACCTGAGATTTCACTCATGGTGTCCGCCTGAGGCGGCATTTGAAGTCGCAGACGAAATGGGCTTTTATCTTCAGGTAGAATTGCCTGTATGGACACTAACTATTGGCAAAGAACAGTCGACAACAGATTTTTTGTATGCCGAAGCCCAACGCATGATAGACGAATATGGGAATCATCCGTCGTTTTGTTTCTGGAGTCTTGGTAATGAGTTGCAGGGAGATATGTCTGTATTATCAACCCTTCTGGATCATCTCAAAAATAAAGACAAGAGGCATCTCTATACAACAACATCGTTCACGTTTGAAAAAGGGCATGGGGATTGGCCTGAACCAAATGATGATTTCTTCATTACACAATGGACTAAAAAAGGGTGGGTTAGAGGACAAGGAGTATTTAATAGCGAATACCCAACATTCAATAAAGATTATTCATCGGCTGTAGAAGGCATGACCGTTCCTCTCATTACACACGAAATAGGACAATATGCTGTTTATCCCAATCTGGCAGAAATACCTAAATATACAGGAGTTTTAGATCCTGTCAATTTTAAGTCGATTAAGTCTGATTTAGAAAAGAAAGGATTATTGGATAAAGCAGCAACTTTTACAGAAGCTTCAGGAAAATTAGCAGCAGTACTTTATAAAGAAGAGATTGAACGTGCTCTTAAAACAGCTGGAATAAGTGGATTTCAACTATTAGATTTACATGATTTTCCAGGACAGGGAACAGCTTTAGTCGGTCTGATTGATGCGTTTTGGGATAGTAAAGGTGTTATTGATGCAAAGAGTTTTAGTCAATTTTGTGCGCCTTTAGTACCATTACTCCGTTTTCAGAAGGCTACTTATACAAATAACGAAAAGTTTGAAGCGCAAATAGATGTGAGTAATTATCTGGATAAGCCTTTCAAAACGCAATCTATCGAATGGTCAATATCAGACTTACAAGGGAAGGCAATCGCAAGAGGCGACCTTCAATCAGATTTAAAACAGGGTTATAATAGTAATCTGGGCAAAATAGAAGTAGAATTATCAGATATAAGTAAAGCTGAAAAATTGACAGTAAACGTTTCTTTAAAAGATAATATATATAAAAACAATTGGGATATATGGGTATATCCAAAAGAGACTACTATCGACAAGGAATCTGTTATAATCACTCGTAATATTAATGAGGCGTTTAGTTTGTTGAAAAAAGGTAATAAAGTCCTGCTCAATCCTGATTGGAAGCAAATAAATGGGCTTGAAGGTAAGTTTGTTCCGGTTTTTTGGAGTCCGGTGCATTTCCCGAAACAAGCAGGTTCAATGGGTATTCTCTGCAATCCGAATCATCCTTCTCTAGATCTGTTTCCAACAGAAATGCATACCAACTGGCAATGGTGGGATCTGAATATAAATTCAACAACATTTATAACAGATAGTATCGATGGAGGTAATGCGATAGTAGAAGTTATTGACAATTTCGCCAACAATCGCAAATTAGCTATGATATATGAAGGCAGTATCGGTAATGGAAAACTGATAATTGCATCCTGTGATTTAACTTCCGATTTAGAAAATAGACCTGTAGCTAAACAAATGCTAATTTCATTATTAAGTTACATGAATAGCAATAAGTTTACTCCTGTTTCCATCAAAAACCCTGATATACTGAAATCAATATTAGCTAGAGATAATATCACAAATACCAAAGCATCTGTGACTAGTATTTACTAAATGATTTAATAATCTAAATAAAACCCTAGAATCATGAAAACACACTATTATTTATTCTTTTTGATTCTATTTTCGTTATTTACAGGCTGCAAGGATGACAATGAAAAATCTTATTCTTATTCTGATGCTCCGGAAATAGTAGTTGAAAGAGATGACTTGTATTCTATACCTAACCGGAGATTCATCATAAAGGCAAAACTTAAGGATGATCTTGGATTGAAATCTTTACAGATTAATATTCCGGAACTTTATCTTGACAAGACTATTAAATTTCGGACAGATTCTTTGCTGAAAGAATATGATCTGGAATATGAATTTTTGGCTCCGGATAATACAGAAAAAACCGATAAGTATAAAGTAGATTTGACACTAATAGATGTATCTGAAAATTCTGTGTCAAAAGTTCTCACTCTTAATCTGGATGGTGACTTTGAAGCTCCTGTTATTAGTAATGTGAAGCCAATTGATGGAAGTGTGGTCTTCGCTGTCGAAGATATGAAACTGAATATATCATTCGGTGTTACAGATGTTACAGGTATAGATTCGGTAATTGTATCGGTAGAAGATTTGAATATTTTGGATAAAGTAAAAGTAGGTGGTTCGAAAACATACACTTTTGATAAAGAATATTCTATTCCTACAGATCTTAAAACCTATAATATCACAATCACTACTCGTGATAACTTTGTGGATCCAAACAGAATTAGTCGCAACATATCTTTCAGTGTGGCAGATGGCCTTACTGCAATGTATCTGGCTGATGTGGCTAAGGATACAGATCTAAAGTCAGATATATTTGGTGTCCCCATGTACTACCATAAAAAGGATGGAAATATATTTACTTTCAAATATTATGCAGATAAGGATAATAAGGAAATATTCTTTTTAGGTCAGGAAACCTCATTCGAACCTCATTGTTTTGGCTTGTCGGATGAAGGAACTCTCGAAAATAGTATTTCAGTCAAACCGATAATATTACCTAAAAAGGGTTATTATGAAATAATCGTTAATCCGGAGGCTTTATTATATACAGTTACACCTTATACTCCGAGTTCTCCGATATACAATCCTGCAAGAATCACAATTTGTGGAAATGGAATGAAAGATGGAGGATGGGATCCAAGTAATACCGACCTATTACTTACAGCTAATCCGGACAATCCATATCAAATAGGACGCTCATTAACTCTTACAGGTTCTGATGTTGCTATGACTATTACATCTCCGGGATGGGCTAGTCCATGGTGGCGACTAGATGCAAATGGAATAGTAATCTTTACAGGAGGAGCAAACTTTTCCTATAAAGGAGCAATCGGTACATATAAGTTTGTCCTCGATAGCGAGCTTGAACGGGCTATTTTAGTGAAGGAGTAATTAATCTTAAACCGAAATAAAAAATGAAAAACATTATTATTACAATAATATTTCTGTCTCTGTCGCATCTTACTATAGCAGGGCAGATAAAGGTACAAGGTGTTGTTACTGACGCTGCAACAGAACCTTTGCCCGGAGTTAGTGTGGTTATAAAAGGTACGCAGAAAGGAACTACTACCGATATTGATGGCAGGTATGAAATTTCTGTATCGGATGAGAAAGCCGAATTAATCTTCTCATATATTACATACAAAAGCCAAACTATAAGAGTAGGGCAGCAGAGAGTAATAGATATAACCCTGGAAGAGGATAATAAGGTACTTGATGAAGTAGTAGTAGTTGGATTTGGAGCTGTAAGAAAAGGAGATCTGACTAGCTCAATTTCATCTGTAAAAGGAAAAGACATACAATCAATGACTGTAGGTAATGTAAATCAAAGTTTGCAGGGAAAAGTTGCAGGAGTCCAAATAGTAGGAGTCGGGAATCCAGGTGGACAGCCTAAAGTTCTCATCAGAGGATTCTCGTCAGTAAGTCTTTCTACCGATCCTTTGTATGTAGTTGATGGAGTTCCATTGAGTGGAGGAATAAATTTCTTGAATCCTAACGAGATAGAGAGCATGGAAGTCCTTAAAGATGCCTCAGCCAGTGCAATCTATGGTAGTCGCGCATCAAATGGAGTCATTATGGTTACAACAAAAAAAGGGAAAAAGGGTGTGATGAATTTTAATTTGGACTTAAGTTATGGAATTCAGGAGATGAAAAACCCTTATAGAATGGCTAATGCCGTTGAATATGCTGAAATATTAAATACCGCCGCAGTTAATGCTGGATTTCCTAAAGAGTTTGAAGATCCGTCTATATATCAGGGAAAAACTACAGATTGGTGGAAAGCCGGCATTAGAGAGTATTCTCCACAAATGAACTTGGGCTTTGGGTTTCAAGGAGGAGATGAAAAAAAAGTATACTCTCTGAGTCTCAACTATTATGAGCAAGATTCTTTCTACCAAAAGGGCGGTTACAAGAGGTTTACTGTTCGAACTAGTAGCGACTATACATTCAATCAAATAGTATCTGCCGGTATCACATTAAATCCGAGATTCGAATCGTGGGGTAATCCGACTAATTGGGCCGATTTTGATCGTATAGATCCTATAACTCCTATTTATAAATCTGCTAATGAATTAACAGGAGAAGAGAATGAGTATAGTATTTATGCGCGTTCACCATCTTATGTTTGGAATCCTGTAGCCACAGTAGCACGCTGGAAACAGAAAAATGAAAGTTATGCCTTGGCTACAACTGCATATTTACAGGTTAAACCAATAAAAGACTTAGTATTGCGCTCTCAATTGGGATTCGAATTAGACTCACGTATATACGATGCTTTTTATCCTGATTTTTCAATAGATCCGGCTCACGAATTTCAAACGAATAATAGGGTAGAACGTAGCCAGCCTATGTATCGCAATTGGAGTTTACAGAATACGATAACTTATATGAAGACATTCGAGAATAGGCATAATCTAACAGCAATGATTGGTAATACACTCGAAGAATGGCATGGGACATCGTTGAAAGGAACAAAAGAAAAATTGCCAAATAATTTAGATGAATTACAGGAACTGGATGCGGGAACATTGAATCCTACAGCTGCAGGAACATCATATACAAATTCCGTGATGTCATATCTGGGACGTATCATGTATAATCTCGATAATAAGTATTATCTGACTGCCACATACCGTAGAGATGGTTCTTCTAAATTTCTGGCAAATAATAAATGGGCATCATTTCCATCAGCTTCGGTGGCTTGGCGTATTTCAGATGAAGATTTTATGGAGAAAACCAGTAATGTTATAAATGATCTTAAACTTAGAGTGGGATGGGGTAAAGTAGGTAATCAGAATCTCCCCTCCAGTGTATATCTGTCTAAACTTGGACAAAGCTACTATGTAATTGGAGGAGAACCTATCAATACGACATATCCTAGTGCTGTGAAAAACGAAGATATAAAATGGGAAACAGTAGAGGATATAAATGCAGGTATAGATTTCAGCCTTTGGAGTGGACGATTCACTGGATCTTTGGAATATTATGTAAAGAATACAAAAGATATGCTTTTCAAAAAAGCATATCCTAATTACTCCGGATTTCCGGACGATGCCAGAATTTGGACAAACATAGGTTCTATGCGTACAAAGGGATTTGAAATAACTTTAGGATACGATAATAAAGTTGGAGATTTTCTCATAGGAGGTAGTTTTACGCTTACAACATTTGATGTAAAGATGAAAGAACTAACAGGTGATAAGGAACCTTTGTATGGCAATAGTGAAAAAACACTTACTGTAGAAGGCGATGAACCCGGATATTTTTATGGATACAAAGCCGATGGTATTTTTCAGAATCAGATAGAGTTGAATCGTCATACCAATGATAAAGGTAAATTCTTACAACCATATGCAAAAGAGGGAGATATACGATTTGTTGATGTGAACGGCGATGGAGTCCTTGATGCAAATGACCGTACGAAAATTGGTTCTCCTTGGGCCGATGCTACACTAGGGTTTAATTTGAATCTCGGATATAAAAATTTCGATTTGCTCGCCAACTTCTATGCTAGCATAGGGAATGACCTTGTAAATCAAAATAAGAATGAGCTTTATAATGTTGTAGGTAAAACAAATGAAGTAGCTGGATTAAGTAATCAAGCATGGCATGGAGAAGGGACATCGAATGATATACCTCGTTTGTCAAAAACAGATGATAATCAGAATTTCTCAAAATTCTCTTCATTTTATATAGAAGATGGTTCTTTCCTACGTCTGAAAAACTTACAACTTGGTTATACCTTCAATAAGATTAAAGGCTTTAGCAAAATACGACTATATATAGCTTCTCAAAACCTGTTTACTCTTACAAAATTTAATGGGGTTGATCCCGAAGTTGGAGGAGATGTACTGGGTTTCGGATTTAGCGGTTGGACTTATCCAGTGCAAAGGTCTTTCCTTGCTGGAATTAATGTTGCATTTTAATAACAAAAAAGAAAGATAATATGAAAAAGATAATTTTATCAATAATAATATCTCTGGGTATTTTTTCTTGCAGCGACTTTATAGAACATGACCAGCGCGGAACCCAGAATTTAGATAATTATTTTGCGACAGCAGAAGAATGTGAATATTTTGTAAATAGCCTATATAGTTCTCTTCTACATTATGACTGGTATCAGTTAATTGCACCTCGTCTGGCAAACGAAACTGCAACCGATGATGCATGGATGGGTAATACCGGGCAGGATGCTTCCGGCTTTCAACCTGCTGCTCAATATCTGATAACTCCTAACAGAATGGGATACCTGAACACATTGTTTAAAATACGTTATGAAAACATTGCAGCGTGTAATATTGGTATTTATGGGATACAGAGTGCACCTATATCTGAAGCTCTGAAGTCTCAATATATAGGAGAGGCATTATTTATGCGGGCATATAATTACTATGATTTGGTAAATAATTTTGGAGGAGTCCCACTTGTCCTTGAAACTCTTACACCCAGCCAAATGGATAAGGAAAGAGAGTCTAAAGAAACTATATATGCCCAGATAGAAAGTGATCTTATCAATGCTGCTGCAAGAGTGAAAACATCTTATGATGCATCTGATAAAGGGAGGGTTACAAAATGGGCATGTTATGGGTTATTAGCACGTGTAAGCTTATTTCAGAATAAGTGGGAAAAAGCTTATCATTATGCAGACACACTTATAACCAATAGTTCACACGCATTGGAGTCGGACTTTATAAATATATGGAATGTAAATAACCCCAACGGGATAGAGTCTATACTGGAAGCGCAGACAAGTAGTGTTTCCGATAAAAGTCTTGGTAATCAAATGTGTACATTTACGGGTGCACGTGGAGAAAAGAAAGAAAATTTTCCGAGTAATAGCCCTGACGATGTGATGGATGGTTGGGGCTGGTGCACCCCTACCAGTGATTTGGAAAATTGCTATATTTCCGAAGGTGATGATATACGCCGTAAAAGTACGATTACTGTATATGGTGAACCTGCCTATGGTGATGAAGTATTAAATCCTACACATATTTTTGATTTGGAACAGAATAAATCCGGGCGTATTATTCGTAAATTCTACATACCTATTGCTACCAGAAGAATATTGGAAGATAAATATGCAAATGCGCCTCTTAATTCTCCTATTCTTCGCTTAGCAGAAGTATATTTGACCAGAGCAGAAGCAGCTTATCACTTAAATAATGTGTCTAAAGCCATGGATGATGTGGATATAATACGCGCACGAGTCAATTTGCCTGCTAAAAAAGGTACAATCAGTGGAAAGGATGTGTTGAGAGCAATATGGAAAGAGCGTCGTATGGAGCTTGCATTCGAGGGCTTGCGCCTATTTGATATTAGGCGTCAAATAGATCCCGATACTAATAAACCTGTAATTGATGGCCTATTTGGTACTAATGGTAGTTTCGTAAAATACAACACCACAAAATCAACAGACCAGTATGAAACTACAAATAAAAAAGAACTACAGGACAAAGGGGTTAATTTCGATCTCAATAAACATATGGTATGGCCTATTCCTCAATCGGAAATAGACAGAAGTAGTGGAAAAATACAACAAAATCCGAATTATTAATTATGAAATTTAAGTTTATGTCATTAGCATTTATATTAGGATTGTCCTTAACTGCAACTATTTCTTGTTCTCAAGTTGAGGTTCCGCCTCCTCCAGAATATTCAGATATAAGAACAATGAAGGTTATTGTAGACCAGGAAATGCAGACAATGGATGGTTTCGGGGCTTCTGATGCTTGGCGTTGTCAGATGGTAGGGAAAAATTGGCCGTTGGAAAAAAGAAATATGATTGCAGATTTCTTATTCAGTAAAGAAGTGGATACAAACGGAAACCCAAAGGGAATAGGCTTGTCTATCTGGAGATTCTATTTAGGAGCAGGGAGTACCGAACAAGGCCCGAATAGTGATATTACGGATGAATGGCGTCGAGGTGAATGCTTCCAAACTCCTGATGGAAATTACGACTGGGAGAAACAAGAAGGTCAGCGTTGGTTTCTACAAGCAGCAAAAAAGAGAGGTGTGGATAAATTACTCGCTTTTACTATTAGTGCACCAGTACATATGACAATCAATGGTAAAGCATTTTCTCCACAGAAGATTAATATGAATATAAAAGAAGGTAAATTACCCGACTATGCAGATTTCTTAGTTGAATGTATCGATAATTTGCAAAAAAAAGAAGGGATAAGATTTGACTATTTGAGCCCTATTAATGAACCTCAATGGGATTGGATGGCAGGAAGCAACGGAAAAGCCTCACAGGAAGGAACACCAGCTACTAATCAGGAAATATTTGAGTTTACATCATTATTATCTGAAAGGTTAAAAAAGAAATCTTTATCAACACAGATAGTCCTCGGTGAAGCCGGAGCAATTAATTATTTGTATGAGAATGTAAATAATGAAACTCGTGACGACCAAATAAACGATTTTTGGAATCCATCCTCTTCTATGTGTATAGCAAGCTTACCTAATGTAATGAATGTCATTACAGGACATAGTTATTTTTCTGTATGGCCCATCAACGATCAAGTACAGAACAGGGAGAAACTGAATGCAAAGGTAAAACAATTCTCAGGGCTGAAATACTGGCAAACAGAATATTGTATACTGGAGCAACCTGGAGAATCTGAAATTCCAGGAGGTGGAGGTGGAAAACGTGATTTAGAAATGAAAACGGCATTATTTGTTGCGCGCATTATCCATAATGATCTGGTAGTAGCTAACGCATCTTCATGGCAGTGGTGGACAGCCCTGACACGTGCTGATTACAAAGATGGTTTAATCTATTTGGATGATGGAAACAGTACAGGATCTCAAAGCCCAGAATATTGTAAAAATGATGGATATGTACGCGATTCTAAGTTAATGTGGGCTTTCGGTAATTTTTCATTTTTTATTCGTCCTGATATGGTGCGTATTCAGGTTGCAGACCAAAATGCGACAACTGCCTCTAGCGATATAATGATATCTGCCTATAAGGATAAACAATCTCAAAAATTGGTAATTGTTGCTATAAATGTGAGTGATACTGAACGAACTTATAAATTGGATATAAATGGGAAAGTGAAGAACAATGAATTGACTCCTTATGTTACATCAGGAAATTCTAATCTGAAAAAAGGAGAGAAGGCAAATTCGGAAAAAATGATTATTCCGGCAAAGTCAGTAGTAACATTCGTGGGCGAATTGCAGTAAAATTTTTATCAAAAATAAAACATTCTCTTATAGTTGAACTAAGTAGGTGCTGCAGCTCTCATGCTGCGGCCCGCTAAGTCAACAAGATTTAATATTAACTCTTTATTGTCTGATATAGGATTTTAGCTTGTTCTCCGATTTTTTTCATGTAAGGATGGCTAAAGGTAGAAACTCTTTATAACATAATTAATTATTCACAAGGAAAGAAGTAAATTGAGTATTATGAATAATAGATTTGTCATACTTATATTATTAATTTTATCCATCGTATCCGTTCAAGGACAGATAGAAGAATCTTCCAATTATCTGAATTCTATTAAGCTAGAACAAAGGAAGAAATGGCCGGAAAACAGAACCATTAATATTGTTTTTCATGGTCATAGTGTACCTAGCGGATATTTTAACACTCCTACAGTAAACTCTTTACATTCTTATCCTTATCTGACTTTAAAGGCCATTAAGAACTGTTATGCAAACGCTGTAATAAATGTAATAACAACAGCTATTGGCGGAGAAAACTCGGAACAGGGTAGCGTGCGTTTTGAAAGAAAAGTGTTAAATCACCTACCAGATGTCTTATTTATTGATTATGCTTTGAATGATAGAAATATAGGGATACAGAGATCGGAAGAGGCATGGCGGAGTATGATTGAAAAGGCAATTGATAAAGGTATTAAGGTTATATTGATGACACCTACTCCCGATCTGTCTGAAGATATAACCGCCAATGAGACTGCACTTCAACGATATAGTAATAAAATTCGTGAACTTGCCAAAGAATATAAGTTAGGTCTTATAGATAGTTATATGGCATTCAAAGAGAAAAAGAAAAATGGGGAAGATTTGAAGGTCTATATGAGCCAGAGCAATCATCCTAATGAAAGAGGGCACGAAGTAGTAAAAGATCTTATACTCGAATATTTCTTTGATGATGCGGAAATGCGAACTTACAAAAAGCTGCAAATAAAAGATAATATGAAGAAAGTTGCCGACTGGCAGTTAATGAATTTCGAGACACAGGTGCGGAAAGGTTCGCAATGGGCAAATTCTCATGCCTACTGGGCCTGGACTAATGCTACTATGTATGTAGGAATGGCAGAGTGGGCAAAACTGTCAGAAGATGAAAAATATTGGAATTTTTTATATAATATAGGAGAGAAGAATAAGTGGAAAACTGGCCCTAGTTACTATTTTGCCGATGATATTTGTATAATACAGCCATATCAGCAATTATATGCCAAATATAAGGAGAAGAAAATGTTAGAACCATCAGTCAAGATTCTAAAAGAAATAATAGATAATCCTAAAACGAGTAGTTTAAATTATTATGCAGAAGGTTCTCATTCGCGTTGGTGCTGGTGTGATGCTTTATTTATGGCTCCTACATCGTTTGCCCGTATTGGTAAGGAAACCGGAGATAGGAGCTATTTTGATTTTTTAGATAAGGAATTCTGGATTACATACGATAGCCTTTATAGCAAAGAAGAAAAATTGTTTTTTCGGGATACCCGTTATAAAACGATGAAAGAAGAGAATGGAGAGAAGGTGTTCTGGGCCAGAGGCAATGGTTGGGTCATAGGGGCTCTAACAATAGTAATAGATAATCTTCCCAATAATTATCCAAGTAAGAATAAATATATAGAACTATATCAAGATATGATGGAACGTATAGCTGGATTACAAGACCAGCAAGGCTTCTGGCATCCGTCTATGCTGGATCCGATCACATATTCGATGCCTGAGATGAGTGCTTCCGGATTCTTTACTTATGGACTAATGTGGGGAATCAATAAAAACTATCTGGATGAAGAAAAATATTTACCTGTTGTAGAAAAGGCTTGGAAGGCTCTTTGTACTTCGATCCATGAAGATGGTAAATTAGGATATGTACAGGCTATAGGAGCCGATCCGCGAAAAGTTAGTTATGATGATACAGAAGTGTATGGGGTAGGAGCTTTTCTTCTTGCCGGAACTGAAATGTATAACTATTTTAATCAATAATGAATGAAATACTCTAGAATCTATTATCTATTATTCATATATTTCTACATGGAATGACTATATCGGTACATGGGGTAAAGAATGATTATATAATAGGATGTATATACTTTTCTCTCAATGATTACTGAACTCATGTAGGTGAGTCGGCCGGCCGTTATAAGGAACGTATACAGGAGCTTACAGACATGTGGTTCGGCGAAAAACCTTCTTAACATATACAAAGGATTGGCTTCACCTGTTTTCTTTGAATTTGTACAACGGGAAACTTCGGGACATGAGGCTGAAGTAAGTATAATAGTCAAAGATAATTTGCCATGTTATGTATTAAGGGGGGATAAATTGGTTTGGAAAACATCTTCAGGAAGAATTAAAAGTGTTGTAATGGACGACTTGAATCCGGGACAAAGGTATTCGATTATAATCAATGAATTAGATTCGGGAGTGAAACCGGAAATCAGATTAATTCGCCCTACTGGATATACAGCTGCTGAATATTAATTTATCTATCTATAAAAAATAAGGAATGGAAAAAGTATCCATATATTTATGAATTTTGTCACTTTTGTCACTTTTTAACAATTCTATTATGAGAATAAGATATATAATAATACTTATTACTTTTAATGTTTGTGTCTATGCCCAAAATGGATATTACTTTTTTGATCAGCAGGATATCGATAATATAAAGCAGTCTTCAACTACAGTTTGGGGGAGATCGATAGTTGACTCTCTAAAACTTGTTGTAGAAAACAGGCGTAAACACTCACTGCGGGTTCCTTTGTTGGAAGGGGGGCATTACCATCATTATTTTTGTCCTAAACATAATGTAATGTTTACATTTGATTGGGATAAGCCTCATGATCATTATTGTAGTTTTTGTGATAAATACTGGAAAGGTAATAATCGTTACGATTGGGCGTGGATAAATATGCTACATGCAGAGAATCTAAAATATCTGACTTCGTGCATGTATCTCCATATAATAACAGAAGAAACTGCTTATGCCCTGTATATACGCGATATGCTTCTTGATTATGCATCAAAATATCCGACATATTTCGAACATAATCCGAATAGGGTGTCGACCACAGTAAATAGTGGACGAATGTTTGGGCAAAGTTTGGATGAAGCTGTTTGGGCAAGTGAAGCATCACGTGCATACCTGATAGCCAAGCCTGTGATGTCTACCGATGAGGTGAAAATGATAGAAGATGGTTATCTGTCTGTTTGTGCAAATATGCTTCTAAAACGGAGAGGTGGAGGAAATTGGCAAGTATGGCATAATAGCGGACTTATGGCCTTAGGTATAGCCTTGGGCTCAGATGAAGTTATCGATACAGCATTAAATGACCTAGAATGTGGTTATTACAAACTGATGGAAAAACATGTGTATGAAGATGGTTGGTGGAACGAAGGTTCACCTATCTATCATTATTATCCTTTAAGAGCGATGTTATTGTCGGCCGAAGCCGTACGTTGCAGAAATATAAACCTGTATGATAAAAAACTATATAATATGCTTGCATCACCTGCTCTGGGCGTATACTCAAATTTATCTTTTCCCGCACATAATGATGGATGGTATGGAGAGTCTTTATTAGCACAAGTTCAGCTATATGAGATTGCTTATTTACGATATAAGGACCCTTTCTTTCTTAATATTCTGAAACAGTCTTATTTATCAGTAAGGAGAGATTCTCAAGAAGCATTGCAAAATTATATAACGATTGAACCTGATAAGAATTCCTTAAGCTTAAGAAGTATTAGTTTCAAGGATGTCGGTTTTTCTGTTTTACGCTCGGGACAGAAATCTGTTGTGATGAAATATGGGCCTCATGGCGGAGGGCATGGACATCCGGATAAGCTTTCTATTTCTATTCATGATGGAAGTAAGGAGCTGATTCCCGATATGGGAACCTCAGCTTATGGTGTTCCTGATTTTGCCGAATGGTATCAAAAATCGCTTTCACACAATACAGTTGTAGTTGATTTTAAAGATCAGAAAAAAGCAACAGGAAAGTTAACGAAATTTATAACAACAGAAAATGGGGGAATAATAGAAGCTGAATGTGATAGTGCCTATGATGGAGTGAAAATGATAAGGAAAATTGAAGTGAATAAGAAATTTGTCACGGATATATTTTCTGCTGTTTCGGAAGAAGAACATTACTATGACTATATACTTATATTAACCGAGAAGCCTGTTTTTGAATATTTTGGACACCCAATACATTTAGGGCAGGAAGATGCATATCGCAAAATATCTAATACCGAGATTCGTAATGGAAATAGATCTATTTCCATTAAAACGAAAAGTTTGGATATTCGGATTCATTCTTTAATCACAGATCAATTTGAAATAATTACAGGCGAAGCTCCGGGTATTCCTCCACGTAATCCTAATATATTACAATCAGAGTTTGAACTGAAACCTTGTTATCCTATTATAATAAGAACGAAGAATAAAATGATGAAAATAAAGGCAGAATTGATATTTCGTATCTGAGGAATCAGCTTAACCAAATTCTGAATCAAACAGAGCCTTGTTAAGGGATCTTTCGAAACTACTGATGTTAAGCTTAAGGATTAATTTGTAACCTATAGTTACTACATTTATAAATTGAACACTATTAAAAGCCCGCTCAATATAGTTGTTGGAGTTTATGATAAATAAACTCTTTCATTTTCATTATACACCTTCTTGTTTGTGTCAAGACATCACGATAAATATCTAAACGTCATCCAGGCATATATTTTCTAGCTACTATTTTAAGATTACTGCTAAACCAATTCTTAAATTCTGACTCTTCTTTTTAATTAAAAAGTAGAATATATAAACATACTTTTAATATATATTTTGCTGAAGACCGTTGCCTCCCAAATTATGGG